>NZ_JAMXSG010000088.1:0-19297 GCF_024124365.1 Pseudonocardia sp. McavD-2-B | reverse complement strand
GCGACCGTCAGCGCCCCGTCGGCCACGGACCGCACGACCTCGCACCGGTTCCCCGCACCTCGCAGTCCGTACAGACGGCGCGAGGTCCTCGAGGTGTGCGAGGTCGGCCCGCACCGGCAGGATCGGGTCGTGAGCACCGACCGGATCGCCGCCGAGCTGCGTCGCCCCCTGCGGTGGGTCCCGCCGATCCCGCTGCACCGCCCCCGGCTGCTGCGCCTGCTGCAGCGGCTGTCCCGGCGCGGCAGGCCCGCCACCGTCGACGGGGTCCGGTCCACCACCCACCCGGGCCCGCCGCTGCTGCGCGTGCACGTCCCCGACCACCGCACGACCCCCGCGGCGCTGCTGTGGTTCCACGGCGGCGGCCTCGTCCTGGGCTCCCCCATGATCGACGACGTGCGGTGCGGCGAGCTCGCCGCGGACCTGGGGATCGTCGTCGTCTCGGTGGACTACCGGCTCGCGCCCGGTGACCCGTTCCCGGCCGCGCTCGACGACTGCCAAGACGGCTGGACCTGGCTGCAGGACGCCGCCGGCCGGCTGGAGGTCGACCCGGCGCGGATCGCCGTCGGCGGGGCGAGCGCCGGGGGCTGCCTGGCCGCCGCGCTGGTCCAGCGCCTGCACGACGAGGGCGGACCGCAGCCGGTCGCGCAGTGGCTGGTCTACCCGATGCTCGACGACCGCACCGCCGCCCGTCGCGAGCTCGACCGGCCCCCGCACCGGGTGTGGAACAACCGCAACAACGAGGTCAGCTGGCGCGCCTACCTGGGGCGCCCGCCCGGGACCGGCGAGCCCGCCCCGTACGCGGTGCCCGCCCGTCGCGCCGACCTGTCCGGGTTGCCGCCCGCGTGGATCGGCGTCGGCGACGTCGACCTGTTCCACGACGAGGACATCACCTACGCGCGGCGGCTGCGCGAGGCCGGGGTGCCGGTCGAGCTCGACGTCGTCCCCGGCGCCCCGCACGGCTTCGACGGCTGGGGCAAGGGCGTCGCGATCGCCGACGACTTCACCGGGCGCTCGGTCGCCTGGCTGCGCGGCGCGCTCGGCAGCTGATCACCCGGCCAGGTCCAGCAGCAGCGCGACCAGCTCGCGGGGCCGGTTCTGCGGCACCAGGTGGTGGGTGTCGATCTCGGCGTAGCGCCAGGCATCGGAGGTCCGGGCACGGTGGGCGGCCGCGGTGAGCGCCCCGCCCGCGACGTCCTCCCGGGTGGCCCGCACGAACGTCCGGCCGCACGGCCACTGCTCCAGCGGCCGGGACAGCCGCACCGGCTCGGTGAACGTGCGGACCGGCTGCGGGGAGCGCCGCGGCGCCGACCACGCGGCCTCGGCCGGGTCGTCGTAGTGCCGCTCCGGGCCCGGGACCAGCCACGACGACCCCAGTCCCGGTGCGCCCGGCGCCGGCACCGCGCCGGCGAGGGCGGGCGCCAGGTCCAGCGCGGACTCGCCGGCGGCGGGGACGAACGCGTCGAGGTAGACCAGCTCGCGGACCCGGTCGCCGATCTCGTCGAGCGCCCCGGTGACGACCATGCCGCCGTAGGAGAACCCGAGCAGGACGATGTCGCGCAGGTCCTCGTAGAGCACGGCGTCGACCACGTCGCGCACATGGACGGACAGGTCGATCCACGGCCCGGCCAGGTGCGAGCGCTCCCCGATGCCGGTGAGCGCGGGCGTCACCACGTCGTGGCCGGCCGCGCGCAGCAGCGGACGCACCAGGTGGAAGGAGTGGGCGCCGCCCCAGGCGCCGTGGACCAGCACGAACGTCGTCATGACGGCAGACTTCCACGACGATGAGCGATTTCCCCGACGGCTTCTTCGACCGCGCCGACCAAGTCGACGACCGCGAGTTCTACCTGCCCCCGCGCTTCGTCCAACACATCGACGAGGGCGCGATCGCCGCCGCGTCGGCGTTCTACGACGAGATCGGCACCACCGGCCGGGTGCTGGACCTGATGTCGTCGTGGGTGTCGCACCTGCCGCACCGCCCGGAGCACCTGACCGTGCTGGGCATGAACCGGGCCGAGCTCGCCGCCAACGAGATGGCCCACGAGGCCGTCCGCCACGACCTCAACGCCGACCCGGTACTCCCCTTCGCCGACGCCGCGTTCGACGCCTGCGTCTGCACCGTCTCGGTCGACTACCTGACCGACCCGGTCGCGGTGTTCGCCGAGGTGGGACGGGTGCTGGTGCCGGGCGGGGTGTTCGCCGCCACGTTCTCGAACCGCTGCTTCCCGACCAAGGCGGTCCGCGGCTGGCTCGCCTCAGACGACAGGACGCGGGTCGCGATCGTCGGCGAGTACTTCCGGCGCAGCGGCGCGTTCGACACCCCGGCGGCCCGTGACTGCGGCGCACCCGGGGACCCGCTGTACGCGGTGTGGGCCCGCACCCCTACCGGCTGACGAAGTCCAGCACCGCCCGCTCGAACTCCGGCGGACGCTCCATGTTCGGGTAGTGCGCGGTCCCACCGATCTCGCCGGGGCTGCCGTCCGGGACGGCGGCGACCGTGTCGGCGACGATCCGCCGGTGGTCGTCGGAATCGAGGGCGCCGACGAGACCGAGCAGCGGCACCGGGAACGCGCCGGCGCGCTCGACGGCGTCGTCGAGGAAGCCGATCGGGCCCGGGGGCGCGGCCGGGTCCGCGGGCAGGTGGTGGGACAGCAGGTCGACCGCCATCAGCCGGATCTCGGCGAGGACGGCCGGGTCCACGTCGGCCTCCGTGCGGAACGGGCCGGGCACGAACTCCAGGAACACCCGGACCCAGCGCTCGGCGTCGAGGTCCAGGCGCGCCTGCTCCCAGCGCGCCATGGTGTCGACCGTCCACGGGTCGGTCCACACCGGCTCGCCCGCCCCGGCGCCGCACAGCACGACCCGGTCGACGAGGTCCGGGCGTTCCAGCGCGGTGTCGAACGCGACCCGCGCCCCCATCGACAGTCCGACGAGCGCGACCGGCCCGGCGTCGAGGTGCTCCAGCAGCGCGGCGAGGTCGGCGTGCGGCCGGTAGCCCTGCGGGCCGGGCGTCGACGACGCGCCGTGCCCGCGGGCGTCCGGCACCACGACCCGGTGCCGGGCGGACAGCGGCCCGATCTGACGCGACCACATCCGTCCGTCGACGGCGCCCCCGTGCAGCAACACCAGCGGCGGGCGCCCGTCCGGGTGCGGGCCGGTGTCGCGGTAGGCGATCCGGCCGTCCTCCACGGGCAGGAACGTCGGGACGGTGACCTGGGCGAGGGCGAGCGTCATGACAACCAAGGTGTCATCATTCGGGCACCATGACAACCCAGGTGTCATACTCGGAGGGTGCCCGACATCGACGACACCGCCGAGAAGCTGGCCGAGGTCTACGTACTCGTGGGCCCCCTCTACCGGCGGGTGCTGCGCGAGGTCGAGGAGTCCGCGCCGGACAACCGGGTCTCGGCAGGCGTGCGCGCGGTGCTCGACCAGCTCCGGCGGCACGGCCCGATGACCGTGCCCGGGATCGGGCGGTCGCAGTCGCTCAGCCGGCAGTTCGTGCAGCGGATGGTCGACGACGCGCTGGCCGCCGGGCTCGTCGAGCGGGCGGACAACCCGCGGCACCGGCGGTCCCCCCTGATCGTGCCGACCCCGGCCGGGCGCGCGGTGATCGACGAGGTCGTCGGGCGGGAGCACGCGCGGCTGCGCGCGGTCGCCGGACACCTCGACCCCGCCGACGTCGACGCGACGCTGCGGGTACTCGCCGCGATGGTCGCCGACCTGACCGAGATCGAACCGGAGATCGAACCCGGGCATTGACCCCCTCGGCCCGGTGGCGCACGATCCGACCGAGATCGACCCCCCACCACTGGCGGTGCCCACGCATGTCCGACACGTTCACCTTCTCCGGCCGCGACGGCGCCGCCGTCACCGCCTACCGCTGGCTCCCCGCCGCCGCGGACGACCCGGTGCGCGGGATCGTCCAGATCACCCACGGCATGGGCGAGCACGCCCTGCGCTACATCGCCCTCGCCGAGGCGCTGACCGCCCGCGGCTTCGCCGTCTACGCCCAGGACCACCGCGGTCACGGAGCCACCGCGGGCGGGCCCGAGAACTTCGGCGTCCTCGGCGACGACGGCTGGGAGCAGCTGGTCAGCGACATCGGGCTGCTGTCCGCGCACGCCCGCGCCGAGCACCCGGGCGCCCCGCTGGTGCTGCTCGGTCACAGCATGGGCTCGTTCGCCGTGCAGCAGTCCCTCGTCGCCGACGGGACGCCGCCGGACGCGGTCGTGCTGTCCGGCACCGCGTTGCTCGACCTGATGGAGCAGGGCCTGGACCTGTCCGCGCCGCTGGACCTGTCGTCGTTCAACGCGCCGTTCGAGCAGCGCACCGGTTTCGAGTGGCTCAGCCGCGACCCCGCGCAGGTCGACGCCTACGTCGCCGACGCCCGCTGCGGCTTCGGTCTCGACCTGCCCGGCACGCAGGCGATGTTCGCCGCCGCCCGGCCGCTCGGCGAGGTCGCCACGCTGAAGCGGATTGCGGGCGGGCTGCCGGTGTACGTCGTCGTCGGGGACGAGGACCCGGTCAACGCCGGGCTGGCCCTGGTGCGGCCGCTGACCGAGCGCTACGCCGAGGCCGGGCTGCACGACGTCACGCTGACGATCTGGCCGGGTGCCCGGCACGAGGTGTTCAACGAGACCAACCGCGAGGAGATCGTCGCGGACCTTCTGTCCTGGCTCGACCGTGTCGTCCCCGAGCAGCGGGGCGCCTGAGGTGCGCGTCGACACCACCGGCGGCTTCTCCGCCTCGCCGCTCGAGACCGAGGCGGCGGCCGTCGCCGCGGAGGCCGAGGGCTACGACGCCCTGTCGGTCCCCGAGACCTCGCACGACGCGTTCGTGTCGCTGGCGCTGGCCGCCCGGGCGACCAGCCGGATCCGGCTGCAGTCGGCGATCGCGGTCGCCTTCGCCCGCAACCCGATGACATTGGCCTACCAGGCCAACGACGTGCAGCTGCTCTCCGGCGGCCGGTTCGACCTGGGGCTCGGCTCGCAGGTCCGCCCGCACATCGAGCGCCGGTTCGGGATGCCGTGGAGCCGCCCCGCGGCCCGGATGGAGGACTTCGTCTCCGCCCTGCGGGCGATCTTCGACGCCTGGGCCACCGGGGACCGGCTGCACCACCGCGGCGAGTTCTACTCCCACACCCTGATGACCGAGTTCTTCTCACCGGGTCCGAACCCGCACGGGATCCCGCCGGTGATGCTGGCCGCGGTCGGCGAGCGGATGACCGAGGTCGCGGGCCGGGTCACCGACGGCCTGCTGGCGCACTCGCTGACCTCGCCGTCGTACCTGGCGGAGGTGACGCTGCCCGCGCTGCGCCGCGGACGCGGCCGCGACGACCTCACCGGCTTCGACGTGTGCCTGCCGGTCTTCGCGGTCCTGGGCGCCGACGCCGAGGCCCGGGCCGTCGCCGAGGCCGGGGTGCGACGCCAGATCGCCTTCTACGCCTCCACCCCGCCGTACAGGCCGGTGCTGGAGCACCACGGCCGCGGCGCGCTCGCCGACGAGCTCAACGGACTGTCGCGACGGCAGGCCTGGGACGAGATGACCGGCCTGGTCGACGACGACCTGCTGGCCCTGTTCGCCGTCGCGGGCGACCCGGCCGGGGTGGCGTCCGGGATCGCGGACCGCTACCGCGGCCTCGTCGACCGGGTCTCGCTCAACACCCCCTACGACGCCGACCCCACCCTGGTGCTCGACGTCGCCACCCGGCTGCGCGCGGCGTGAGCACGCATCCGGAGATCCGGGAGGGTGTCCGCGCGGTCTGCTCCGGCTTCGGGGCGGAGTACTGGCGCACCTGCGACCGTGAGCACCGGTTCCCGCAGGAGTTCCACGACGCGATGGCCGCCGGCGGCTGGATCGGCGTCGCCGTCCCCGAGGCCTACGGCGGCGGGGGCGCCGGGATCTCCGAGGCCGCCGCGGTGATGGAGGAGGTCGCCGCGTCCGGGGCGGCGATGAACGGGGCGTCGGCGATCCACCTGTCGGTGTTCGGGATGAACCCGGTCGTCCGGCACGGCTCGGAGGAGATGCGGCGGCGCTACCTGCCCCGGGTCGCCGACGGGTCGCTGCAGGTCGCGTTCGGCGTCACCGAGCCGGACGCGGGCCTCGACACCACCGCGATCACCACGACCGCCCGCCGCGACGGCGACCGGTACCTGGTCCGCGGGCGCAAGGTGTGGACGTCGAAGGCGCCGTTCTGCGACAAGGTCCTGCTGCTGGTGCGCACCACCCCACGCGAGCAGGTCGCGCGGCGGACCGACGGGCTGTCGCTGCTGCTCGCCGACCTGCAGCGCCCCGAGGTCACGATCACCCCGATCGACAAACTGGGCCGCAACGCGGTCGTGTCCTGCGAGGTCGTCTACGACGACCTGCCCGTCGACGCCGCCGACCTGGTCGGCGAGGAGGGCCGCGGCTTCCGGCTGATCCTCGACGGGCTCAACCCGGAACGGATCCTGATCGCCGCCGAGGCGCTGGGCACCGGGCGGGCCGCGCTGGCCGCCGCCGTCGCCTACGCGAAGGAGCGCACCGTGTTCGGGCGGCCGATCGGGCAGAACCAGGGCATCGCGTTCCCGCTGGCCGAGGCGCACATGCGGCTGCACGCGGCGGCGCTGGTGATCGCCGACGCCGCCGCCCGCTACGACGCGGGCGAGGCGTGCGGCGAGCAGGCCAACACCGCGAAGTTCCTGGCCGCCGAGGCCGCGTTCTTCGCCGCGGACCGGGCGGTGCAGACCCTCGGCGGGTTCGGCTACGCCACCGAGTACGACGTGAGCCGCTACTTCACCGAGGCCCGCCTGATGCGCCTGGCACCGCTGCCGCAGGAGATGGTGCTCACCCACGTCGCCGAGCACGTGCTCGGGCTGCCCCGCAGCTACTGACACACGACGGCGGCCGGTGACCCGCCCGGGTCACCGGCCGCCGTACGTGCCGCGTACTACCGCAGGCCCAGCTTCTTGGAGCAGGCCGGCCACGCCTTCCAGCCCTGGGCGTCCAGGACGTTCTCGGCGACGCGGATCTGCTCGGACTTGCTGGCGTTGTGCGCCTTGCCCGACCCGCCGAAGGCCTTCCAGGTGGACGGCGTGAACTGCAGGCCGCCGGAGAAGCCGTTGCCGGTGTTGGTGTTCCAGTCCCCGCTGGACTCGCACTGGGCGAGCTTGTCCCACGTCGAGGTCGCGACGGACTGCGTGGGGACCGCGACGGCGGCGGGGGCGACCGCGGCGGAGGTCTCGGGGGCGGCCGTCGCGGGCCCGGCGAGGGCGAGCGGAGCGCCGAACGCCAGGACACCGGCGACGAGAGATCCGACGAAACGCCCACGGATGGACATGCGCGTGCTGCTCATTGTGTGATCACCTGAGGTCCGGACCCACGGCTTTCCGGGCGGGCCGGTCGCGCGGGGAGCGCTGTGCCGGTGTCGTCGCGAGGGGACTCGCGGCCCGCGGCCCCGTCTCGGTCCGTGCAGGTCGACTGGCCGGGGACCGCGGGACGGGGCCGTGGTGGCGTGGCGGTTCCGGCGCTTCGGTGCGTGCCCCGGCCGTGTGGACCGGAGCGACCACGAAGGTCGCCGACCGGCCGAGATCAGGTCAAGCGGGCGACCGGTGACGTATCACACGGAGATAACGGTCGGGTACGTCGTCCCAGCTCAGGAGCGCATTTTCACGATCACGGAACAGACAGGAACCAGGCCGATGCTTTCGATCCGGAGATGTTCCACCGGCATCAGCGGCGCGGCGCGCCCTCGGCCCGGCGCAGGGTGAACACCGCGATCCGCACGACCATCGCGTCGAGCAGCAGACCGCCGAACGCCCACGCGTCGAGCCAGGCGGTCCAGTTCACCCCCTGCGCGACGGCGAGGAGCCCGGGCACGAGGAACAGCGCGACACCGAGCCCGCCGGCGACGGCACAGGCGAGCAGCGCCGGGCCGTCGGCCCGGCGCAGCAGCAGGAGCAGCGACACGACGGCGGCCGCGGCGACGAGCCCGTCCAGCCCGGCCAGGACCGGTCCCACGGCGCCGAACGCGAGCCGGACGTGCACGGCGGCGGCGAGCACCAGCAGCACGGTCAGGATCCGGCGCCCGGTCACCGGGCCGCGGTCGTCGCTCATGGGCCCATCCTCACCTACCGCACCCGCAGCACCAGGAGGCGGCAGTCGACCTGCTGCCCGGACCGGTAGGGCGCGACCTCGATCGAGACGGCCTCAAACACGTCGGCGGCGGCGAGCCGGTCGACCTCGGCACGGTAGCCCCCGGACTCCCAGACGTCGTCGAGGACGGTCGCGACCAGGTACCCGCCCGGCCGCACGACCCGGGTGAACTCCGCCAGCGCCGAGGGTCCGACGTGGGCGTGGGTGAGCGTCCCGACGCAGACGACGACGTCGTAGGAGTCGTCGGGCAGCACCAGCGCGGCGGTGAGGTCGGCCTCGCGCAGGTCCCGGTAGGCGCCGGTGGCGCGGGCCCGCTCCAGCATCCCGGTCGACAGGTCGATCCCGTCGACGGTGGTCGCGCCGCGCTCGCGGAGCGCGACGCCGACCAGCCCCGTGCCGCAACCGGCGTCGAGGATCTCCCCGCCGGGGCCCGCGGCCGCGACGACGGCGTCTGCGGTGACCGCGGGCGCGACGTAGCCCTGGGCCTCGCCGGTGAGGTCGGCGTCGTAGGTGGGGGCCCACTCGTCGTAGAGGGCCCGGGCGTCGGCCGGGCCGCTCAGCGAGTAGGCGCGTTCCAGGTGGGGGTCGCCCCCGGTGCTCGTGGCCATCGCCCGATCATGGTGGACGGCCCGCGGGCTGTCATGCGCGCCCGAGCAACCCCCGGCGCGGCGGGTCGGCGGCGAGCAGCGAGAGCGCGCACAGCGCGCCCCAGCCGGCGGCGACCATGGTCGCCTTCTCCCGGGCGTCACGGTCGGGGAGCTGGGAGCCCAGCACCACGAGGTCGACGATGTCGGCGCCGACCCGCACCGCGACGGCGGCCTTGAGCGGGGTGCCGGCCGGAGCCAGCGCCATGGCCAGGCCGGACGCGAGGTCCCGCCCGCCGACCGCCCGCGCGAGCAGCGTGGTCCCCGCGGACGGGGTCCGGCCGCCGCCGGACAGCTTCGTCGGCGACAGCAGCACGTCCGGCTTCGCGGCGACGGCCGCGCCGTAGGCGGCGGTGGCGGCGCCCAGCAGGCGGGGGATCCAGGTCAGGTCACGACGGGGCATGTACCCGGTGTACCCGTTCCGCGCCGGTTCTCGCCCGCCCGCACGGACCGGCGACCGAGCGACCGGTGAGCGTGCCGAGCGCGAGCACCGCACCCCACGGCCCGATCACCCAGATCGGCCAGAAGTAGCCCCCGCCCCCGCCGAGCGCGACGGCGGCCCAGACCGTCAGGACGACCACCGCGGTCAGCGCCCACGGCCCCCAGGTCGCAGCCAGGACGGTCCGGCGGACCCGGCGCTCACGCTCCGGGTCGGCGGGTCGCGGCAGCCGGGGCAGGTCCGCCTCGACCGCGGCGAGCTCCGACGCCGTACGCGCCGCGGTCACCTGCTCGCTGCGGGTGGAGAACTCGGCGAGGTCGAGCCGCCCGTCCCCCACGTGCCTGCCGAGCCGCTCCAGTGCGCGCTCCCGCTCGGCGTCACCGATGCGTACGTCCATCATGACCACCCTCCTGATCGGATACCGATACTATCCGCTATCCGTGCCTGGGGCACAAGTCAGAGCTCGTCGAGGAAGGCCAGCGCCGCCTCCGCCGAGGTGCGCCGCCAGGCGGCCAGCATCCGGTCGAACTCGTCGGCGCCGTCCCCCGCCCGTCCGGCCCGGTCCTGCTCGGCCCGCAGCGCCGCGACGATCGGGGCCAGCTCGCGACGCTGGGCGTCGACCAGCGCGGTCGCATCCCGGCCGTGCCGGTGCAGCACCGCCAGCTTCAGCAGGAACTCCGACCGCAGGTCCCGCACGTGCGGGACCGGGGTGTTCAGCCAGACCTCGACGTGGCCGCGACCGGTCGGGGTGGCGGCGTAGAGGGTGCGGGGCGGGCCGCCCTTCGTCTCGACGGCCTCGGCGGTGATCAGGCCGGCGTCGACCAGCCTGCCGATGGCCCGGTAGACGACCGGGCGCGGGATCTGCCAGACCCGGCCCAGCTCGCCGTCGGCCGCGGTGAGCGCGGCGACGGCGAAACCGTGCACCGGACGCTCACCGGCCACGGCCAGCACCACCCATTCGGCGAGACCCAGCCGCGGAAGCATCGGGCCAGCGTAGAGCCTCAGCGGTTGACGGCCGCCCCGTTGCCCTCCGCCCAGGAGAAGCCGCGGTCGTAGAGGAAGCGCAGCTCCGGATCGCTCTCCAGCACGAGCCGCTGCCCGTCCCCGGCCAGCTCCACCCGGCCGTCGGGCCGGACCGCCCAGGTGAGTTCGACCGTCCGGACGGCGGGCTCGAACATCGGGGCGGCCCCGGACTGCGGCGAGTTCCACTCGACCCGGATCGTCCGGTCCCCCACGGGCCGCCACGTCCCGCGGACGAACGTGCTGTCGGCGAGCCGGATCGCGATCCCGGCGGACCCGGACTGCGGGTAGCCGGGGAGCGGGACCGACGGCCCGACGTAGGTCCACTGCCCGACGGCCACGTGCTGCCAGCGCCGGTCGTCGGCGAGCCGCGCGGCCGGAGCCGTGGGGTCCTCCACCACCCGGTAGACCCCGGCGAGCGCGAGGTCACCCCGCTGGAGGGCGGGCTGGAACTGCTGGAACAGCACGCCCTGCGCGGCGACCAGGACCAGCCCGAGCACCGGGACGAGCCACCGGGTGACCCGGCGGACCCTCGGCCACGGCAGCAGCCGCGGGGCCCCCTCGGTCGCGGCCGTCGGGCGCCCGGCCAGGAACCGCACCACCCGCGGCAGCTCCGGGGCCGCGACGAGCGCGAACCCGACCGTCAGGGCCAGGGCGATCTGCTTGACCGGCACGTCGTAGGTCATGTTCAGCAGGAAGACGGTGCCGAGCGCGACGGTGCCGAGCAGGCCACCGATCCACGCCGTGCGCCGGAACACCAGCAGCAGCACGACGACGAGCTCGGCGAACCCGGCGAGGAACTGGATCACCGGGGAGTAGGCCATGAGCCCCCACAGCAGGCCCATCGGGCTCTTCTCGCCGGTCATGGCCAGCGCGTCGGAGTAGTCGGCCCGGCCCATCTGGGTCAGGTTGAGCTTCGACCACACGTAGGCCTGCATGACCATGATCAGGACGAACCGCAGCAGCGCGTGCAGCACCCAGCCCACCCGGCTCCACCACGGCCGCGGCGTCGTCGGCACCGCCGTCGTCGCGGCGGCACCGTCCACACCGTCCTCCCGCCGCACCGCGGCGTCCCCCCTCGTCCCGGTCATGACACGACGGTAGGGACGGTGGCGCGGTCGCGGATCCCTCCTCCGACGGATCCTGCGCTCCTCCGCGGGTGGGAGACGTGAACCACAGCCCGCCGACGCATTGTGCACAACCATCAACGGGTAGCCACATGGCGATGCGGCTGCACGACGGCCGCCCGTCCCCGCCGCGGCACCGGAGCCCGGCCACCCCAGACACGACGTCCACACGCGACGCCGACCAGGAGGAAACGTGCCCACGACCGTGCCCGCCATGACCACCGCCGGCCCGAACAAGCCGTTCGAGCGCGGGACCGTGACCCGTCGCGACCCGAAGCCGCACGACGTCGTCATCGACATCCGGTACGCCGGAATCTGCCACTCCGACATCCACCAGGCCCGCGACGAGTGGGGCGAGGGCATCTACCCGATGGTCCCCGGCCACGAGATCGCCGGCGTCGTCTCCGCGGTCGGCGACGACGTGACCCGCTACGCCGTGGGCGACACCGTCGGCGTCGGCTGCTTCGTCGACTCCTGCCGCGAGTGCGAGAACTGCAGGGCCGGCGAGGAGCAGTACTGCCTCGAGGGCGAGGTGCAGACCTACAACGCGAAGGAGTACGACGGCGAGCCCACCTACGGCGGCTACTCCACGCAGATCGTCGTCGACGAGAACTACGTGCTGCGCATCCCGGAAGGCGTCGAGCTCGACGTCGCCGCGCCGCTGCTCTGTGCCGGCATCACGCTCTACTCCCCGCTCCACCACTGGGGCGCGGGCCCCGGGAAGAAGGTGGCGATCGTCGGCATGGGCGGTCTCGGCCACATGGGCGTGAAGATCGCCGCGGCGATGGGCGCCGAGGTCACGGTGCTCTCCCGCACGCTGTCCAAGGAGCAGGACGGCAAGCGACTCGGAGCAGCGCACTACTACGCGACCGAGGACGAGTCCACCTTCACCGAGCTGGCCGGATCCTTCGACCTGATCGTCAACACCGTGGCCGCGGTGATCCCGGTCGACGACTACCTCGGGCTGCTGAAGCTCGACGGCTCGATGGTCAATGTCGGCGTGCCCGAGGAGAAGCTGTCCTACCACGGGTTCTCACTGGTCGCAGGCCGCAAGAGCCTGTCCGGCTCGAAGATCGGTGGCATCCGCGAGACCCAGGAGATGCTGGACTTCTGCGCCGAGCACGGCCTCGGCGCCGACATCGAGACGATCTCCTGCGACCAGGTCGACGAGGCCTGGGAGCGGGTCGTGCGGGGCGACGTGCGCTACCGCTTCGTGATCGACACCGCGACCTTCGGCTGAGGGGGTCGTCAAGCCCGCGGCGTCGCACTTCGAGACGCCCGCGGTGCGGCGATCCGTGGAACGATCCCGGCGACGTTGCCGACCAGAAGTGAACCGGAGGCTCATGTGATCCTCATCGTGCTCAAGGCCCAGATCCGCCCGGACAAGCGCGAGGAGTGGCTGTCCGGCATCTCGCAGTACAAGAAGGACGTGAACTCCGAGCCGGGCAACATCTCCTTCGACTACCACGAGAACTACGAGAAGCAGAACGAGTTCGTGATCGTGGAGGTCTTCAAGGACAGCGCGGCCGGCGACGCGCACGTCAAGACCGACCACGCGCAGAAGTTCTTCGACTTCATGGGCTCGGTCGTGCCGGAGAAGCCGCTCATCAACTTCCAGAGCGAGGACGGCAAGGACGCCTGGGTCGAGATGGGCGAGGTCACCCCGCACTGACCCCCTCCCTCCCGACGATGCCGGCGACCCCACGGGGCGCCGGCATCGTCGCGTCCACCTGTGCCGTGAGCAGGTGCCCCGGCTGCGCCGGACGGACGGAGCCGGGCGGACCGGACATCGGAACCGAGACGGTCCTTCCGGGTGATCGGGACGGGAGCGCACCGCGTCCCGGCCGGTCGGCGCCGGGGTGCAGACTGGCCGCGCACGGCAGAGCTTTTCGTCACGCAACCCGGGCGCTCCCCGCGCGTCTCCCACGGTGACGGAACGATCACGTGGCGTCGCCGCCCCGAGCGACGCGGACGAACAGGAGCACCCCATGGACACCGTCCGGCAGCGGCCCCGCCGCCTCGTCGCACTGGGCCTCGGACTGGCCACCATCGCGGGTGTCGCCGTCGCCGGGACGGCACTGGCCGGATCCCCCGCCGCCGAGCAGGCCCGCGCACAGCCGCTCGTCCCGGGCACCCCGTGCTCGATCACCGCCAAGGCCTGCGTCGACCTGGACTCGCAGAAGTCCTGGCTCATCCAGGACGGCAAGGTCGTCCGTGGCCCGATCGGCATCTCCTCCGGCGGCAACGGCCAGGAGACCCCGGTCGGCCACTCCCTGCGCGTCTACCGCAAGGACGCGACCCACAAGAGCGAGGAGTCGCGGCTGCCGAACGGCGACCCGGCCCCGATGCCCTGGTCGGTGTTCTTCAACGACGGCGGCATCGCCTTCCACAGCGGCGACCCGAACCGCTCCTCGGCCGGCTGCATCCACGTCCCGCCGGACGAGGCCAAGGCGTACTTCGACTACCTGCAGATCGGCGACCAGGTGCAGGTCGTGAAGGCCTCCGAGGAGACCGCGGCCCGTCAGGGGCAGTGAGCGCGGAGTCACCGCATCGGGGAGTGCTCGGGCATCCGGCGTAACGCGGAGATGGTCGTCCGGCGACACACCGGACGTATCACCCGTCCGTCCCCGGGAGCGCCCGATGGCCGCGAGCCGACCCGCCCGTCGCACGCCGATCGACCACGCCCGGCGGATCGCGCGGCTCTCCCTGAGCGGCGGCGCGCGTGCCGCCGCGGTCCCGGTGCGCGGCCTGGCCCGGCTCGGCCGCGACGAGCGCGACCCGCGCTGGACCGGCCAGACCTGGCTGTGGCAGCCGGGCTGGGGCCGGCGCACGCACGACCGGCTCTACCGCAGCCCGGACCCGTACTCGATCGGGCTGTCGGCCTACGAGCAGCAGAAGTACGGCACCGTCATGGATGCGCTCGCCGGCCGCCGCTTCGACCGGGTGCTGGAGGTCGGCTGCGGCGAGGGTGACCTGTCGGTCCGCCTCGCCGGGCACACCGCGGCGCTGCTCGGGGTCGACATCTGCTCGGCCGCGGTCCAGCGGGCCGCCGCCCGGGTGCCGTCGGGGACCTTCGTCCGCCGCACGCTCCCGCACGAGATGCCCGAGGGCGACTTCGACCTGATCGTCTGCTCCGACGTCCTCTACTACTGGGAGACGGTCACGCTGCAGGTCGGCCTGGCCGCCCTGCTGGACCGCCTCCGGCCGGGCGGGATGCTGCTCGCCTACCACTACCGCGGGGCGTTCGGACAGGCCGGGACGGCCGACCGGGTACACGAGGCGCTCGCCGCCGCGGCGGCCGCCCGCGGACTGACGGGCCGGGCGCACGAGACCGTCGACGGCGTCGGCCCCGACCGCGCCGGGGCCCGGTTCGACGTCGTGGTCCACCCCGAGGTGGCGGTGCCGTCCCCGCGCCGCCCGGAGCCGGGCGTCGCAGCGCGCGCACGCCGTTCCTGAGGGGTCGGCTGGGCCGGGTGGCGGTGCGCCCGCTGGACCGTCCAGTCGTTCTCGTCAGGTCGACGTGGACCTATCGTGACCGGGCGGTTCCTGGTTACCGTCCGGAGTCATGACGGTCGACGCCGACGGACCCGCCGGAATGGCCGATGCGCAGCGCGTGGTCACGATCCCCGAGCTGAGCGCACCGAGCTATCTGCAGGCGGTGCTGTCGATCGCCTACCGCGACGAGCGCAACAGCGTGCCACTCACCGTCGCCACACCGGCCGGGCTCGTGTTCGGCAACGCCGTGCACCCCTCGGCCTGGCTGCGCGGGCTCGGGGACCAGCTGCGCCGGCTCACCGCGGGCGACCCGGGCAACGAGTCCGCGGCGTCGATGGCCGACATGTTCGACGACATGGCCGACGGCCGCGGCGACGAGCACCCCGGCCGGGACATCCCGGTGAAGGACATCCACTGGATCTACTTCACCGACGCGCTCGTGGTCCCGACCGCCGCCGGCGGGCCGAACTACGTCGAGCCGGCCTGCTGGCAGGTGGCACTGCGCGATGTCACCGGCTGGACGATCGGCCTCCCGCCCGGCTGAGCGCCACGTCCGATGATCATCTGATCGGGTGATCGCAAACCGGTCGGCCCGACCCCCCGCCCGGACCTCCCGTCGCAGGTCACAGCGTTCCAGCCCAGGTCAGCGGCCCGCAGCCCCGACCGCGGTGTGACGACGACCACGTGAAGTCGCCCGTGAGGATGTGCCGCCCCGGGACCTCCTATGTGTGTCGAGCGGATCGACGGGGCACCACCGGAACGAACCGGCCCCCCGATCCGGACCACTGTGAGGCCCGATACCGGGCCACGACCTGGAGGCGCACATGAGCACCACCGAGACCAAGACCCCGGCCGTCACCGGCACCCCGTCCGCGCTGCAGTCCGAGCACGGCAGCACCCGCATCGCCGAGACGGTCGTCTCGAAGATCGCCGGTCTGGCGGCCCGCGAGGTCAGCGGCATCTACGCCCTCGGCGGCGGCGCGGCCCGCGCGTTCGGCGCGCTGCGCGAGCGCATCCCGGGTGGCACCACCAACGCCTCGCAGGGTGTGTCGGTCGAGGTCGGCGAGAAGCAGGCCGCCGTCGACATCAACGTCGTCGTCGAGTACGGCGTCTCCATCGCCGACCTGGCGAAGGCCGTCCGCCGCAACGTCATCTCCGCCCTGGAGCGGATGACCGGACTCGAGGTCGTCGAGGTCAACATCTCGGTCGACGACGTCCACCTGCCGTCCGAGGACGACGGCAAGGACGAGGAGCCGAAGAAGATCGAGTCCACCTCGCGGGTGGCGTGAGCGCCCGCGTCGCCGCGGACGGCGACGGGATCGTCGCCACGGGTGCGGTCGACACCGACCGGATCGCCGACGCGGTGCTGGGTTGCCCCGGCGTCGCACAGCTGCACGGCGGCCGGTTCGGTGAGATCGCCACCTACCTGCCCGGGCGCCGGGTGAGCGGCATCCGCGTGGACCCCACGGCCCCGGCCGTCGAGGTGCACGTGGTCGGCCGCTACCCGGCCTCCGTGGCCGAGATCGACCGCCAGGTCCGCACCGCACTGCTCCCGGTCGTCGGGGGCGCGCGGGTGGACGTGGTGGTCGGCGACTACGCCGGCCCCACCGAATCGACGCCGATCCGGCCGTCCGACTCGGCACCCGCCACCGGCGAGCTCCCGGTCCCTCCCGCGGCCACCCCCTGACCCGCCCGGACGCCCGCCCACATCCCCGGACGTCCGGTACCTCCTCGTCTCGAAGGACGTGACTGTGATGTCCCTGTCCACGAACACCCAGATCGGCCTGATCGCCGGCCTCCTCCTGGCCATCGCCGGCATCGTCGGCGGCTTCGGCGGGTTCGTCCTCGCCCTGATCCTCGGCGCGATCGGCCTCGCCGTCGGCCGCTGGCTCGACGGCGACCTCGACCTGTCCGAGCTCTCCGAGCGGTCGGGACTGTCCGGGCGCGGCCGCGACAAGGTCCGGTGAACCCGGTGAGCACCGTCGAGCCGACGGGGACGGCGACCGGGGACCCGGACACGATCCGGGCCACCCGCCTCGCCCCTCCCCCGCCGGACGACACCCCGACCCGCACGATCGACACCGGCACCGGCTCCGCGGGTGCCGACGGCTCCGGCGGCACGGCCCCGGAGGACCGCGGCCGGGTCGACGTCGCCGACCAGGTCGTACAGAAGATCGCGCTCGGGGCCCTGGAGGAGACCGAGGGTGTCGGTGGCACCACCGGCACGGTCGGGCGGATGCTCGGCCGCGACGACTCCGGCGGCCACCCCCGCGTCGAGGCGACCGTCTCCGGGCAGTCGACCCGGATCGACGCGCGGATCTCCGTCGCCTACCCGTCCCCGGTGGCTGCGGTCTGCGACCGCGCCCGCGCGCACGTCGTGCGGCAGGTCGAGGCGCTGACCGGGTTGTCCGTCGCGCGGGTCGACGTCGTCGTCACCGCACTCACCCTCCCGGGCGCCGCCCGGCCGGCCGCGAGGGAGCTCGAATGATCCGCCGCCCCCGCAAGTCCCTCGCCGCGGGCATCGTGGCGTTGGTCCTGCTCGCGCTCTGCGTCGTCGTCGCCGTCGCGGTCGTGCAGCTGCTCCTCGGACAGCAGCCGATCGTCGACTTCGGCCTGCTCGGGTCCAGCATCGCCGGGTTCACCGGTGCCGACGTGCCCGTGCTCGTCGTGTCCGGTCTGGTCGCGCTGGTCGGGCTGGTGCTCGTCGTGGTCGCACTGCGTCCCGGCACCCCCACCGTGTTCCCGCTGACCCCGGCCGGCGGTGCCGAGCACCTCGACTCCGGCGTCACCCGGCGCAGCCTGAACCGGACGCTGGCCGACGCCGCCACCGACGTCGACGGCATCACCAAGGCGTCGGTGAAGAGCACCGGGCGTCGCGCCGCCGTCACCGCGCACGCCGCGTTCGGCGAGCGTGCGGACCTGCGCGACCGGGTCCGCAGCGCGGTCGCGCAACGGCTCGACGCCGTCGGACCGGCCCGCAGCCCGAAGGTCACGGTGTCCGTGACCGGCACGAAGCAGCAGGAGGCGTGATGGCCAGCGCGACCCCACCGGCCCGGCTCAACCGGACCCTGCTGTTCCTGATCGGGCTCGTCCTGCTCGCCGCGGGCGTGTTCGGGCTGCTGTTCGGCACGGGCGTCCTGCGCCAGGTGCTTCCCGGGATCGACCCGTCGGTCCCGCTGTTGCCCGCCGGTCTCACGCTGCCCGAGTGGGCGCCGTGGGTGACGCTCGCCGTCGCCGTCGTGGTCGGGCTGCTGGCGCTGCGCTGGCTGCTCGCCCAGGCCCGGCGCAGGCCGCGCACCTCGGCGTGGACACTGCCGTCCGCGCAGGTGGCGGGCCGGGACGCCGGGACGACCCGGATCCACTCCGACCACGCCGCGGACGCACTGGCCGCCGACATCGAGAGCTACGACGGCGTCCAGCGCGCCGCCGCCGCGCTCGTCGGGGACCGCCGCCGTCCGGAGATCCACCTGGACGTGACCGCGGACGACGGTGCCGACCTCGCCGCGCTGCGCACCCGGATCACCGACCACGCGCTGCCGCGGCTGCGGTCCGCACTGGACATCGAGTCCGGGCGCGCCGATCTGGTGCTGCGCCTGGCCGAGGAGAAGGAGCACTCGCGGGTGGGCTGAACACCGCACGGACTCACGACGACGGGGCCCCGGATCACCGGGGCCCCGTCGTCGTGTGCGGGTGGGTCAGCGGGACCGGTCGACGAACCCGGCGCCGGCGATCCGCAGGCCGCTGCCGCCCGCCATACGCAGCAGCCCGGCCATCGCGATGACCAGACCGGCCATCTCGAAGGTCTCCTCGGTCCCGGCCAGGACGTTGTAGGCGAAGGACTGCACGTCACCGGTCTGCTCGAACAGGGCCCCACCGGCCGACTCCAGCCCGACCGCGCCGAGCAGGAACACCGCCGCCCCGGCGACGACGAGCCAGGCCCCAGGCCGACGCAGCACCATCGGCAGGCACAGCGCCGCGACGACCGCGACGAGCACCACCGCCGGGATGATCCAGGCGTAGGTCAGGAAGCCGCTCGTGCCGAACGTGGTGTGGATGATCCAGCCGACCTGCTCGTGGTTGGCCGCGGTCTCGTCCATCGCGACGACCGCGCAGGACAGGCTGAGCAGGATCCAGCGCCACCGCTCGCGGCGCACCGAGTTCGCCGCGATCAGCGCGAGCAGCGCCGCGTTGGTCAGGTGCATCGCCGAGCTGAACCAGGTCGAGATGTTCAGCTCGGTGCCCAGCCGGATCGGGGCGGGGATCTCGAAGCCGGGCCGCCCGATGCCGTAGACGGCGGCGCCGTAGTGGGCCAGCGCCAGCACGGCGACGATCGCGGCGGCGGTGCCGACGACCGGCCCGCGACGCAGCAGCGCCAGGTGCGGTGCGCCGGGCGCGGCGGCCTGGGCCTCGGGCGACGGCTCCGCGCGGGACGAGCTCGC
>NZ_JAMXSG010000087.1:0-19383 GCF_024124365.1 Pseudonocardia sp. McavD-2-B | reverse complement strand
CCGGGGTCGCGGCCTGCGGGGCCCCGGTGGGCTCGGCGACCACCGGGGCGGCCGAACCGGTCAGCTCACCGCGCGGCTCGGCGACGACGGTCTCGTCGTCGGCCGGGGCCGGTGCGGGTGCGGCGTCGGTGACGGTGGTGTCGGCCGTGGCCGGCACGGAGACCCCGGTGGACCCGGCGGCCGCGCCGTCGTCGCCCTTCGGGCTTCTGCCCGCGGCGACGGCCGCGGCACCCGCGGCGGCGTCGACGCGCGCGGTGTCGCCGGAGCCGTCCCGGTCCCCGGCACGGTCGGAGCCGTTGCGGTGTCCGGAGCCGTTGCGGTCGGGAGCGTGGCGGTCGGCGTCCCCGTTCCCGGAGCCGCCGTGGCCGGACTCGCCGTTGCCGGGCTCGCCGTTGCCGTTGCCACCGCGGCGACGACGGCGACGCCCGCCGCCGTCGGAGTCGCCGTTGCCGGCGTTCCCGGAGCCGGACCCGTTGCCGGATCCGCCGCCGTTGCCGTTCCCGTTGCCGTTCCCGTTGCCGGAGCCGTTCCCGTGCTGCCCGCCGTTGCCGGAACGGCCGTGCTGGTGGTCCGGACCGGTGTCGGTCGAGACGATCACGCCCCGCCCGCGGCAGTGCTCGCAGGTGGTGGAGAAGTGCTCCAGCAGCCCGCCGCCGACCCGCTTGCGGGTCATCTGGACCAGGCCGAGCGAGGTCACCTCGGCGACCTGGTGGCGGGTGCGGTCCCGGGCGAGGCACTCGGTGAGGCGGCGCAGGACCAGGTCCCGGTTCGCCTCGAGCACCATGTCGATGAAGTCGACGACGATGATCCCGCCGATGTCACGCAGCCGCAGCTGGCGGACGACCTCCTCGGCCGCCTCCAGGTTGTTGCGGGTGACGGTCTCCTCGAGGTTGCCGCCGGAGCCGGTGAACTTGCCGGTGTTGACGTCGACGACGGTCATCGCCTCGGTCCGGTCGATCACCAGGGTGCCGCCCGAGGGCAGCCAGACCTTGCGGTCCAGCGCCTTGAGCAGCTGCTCGTCGATCCGGTACTCGGTGAAGACGTCGGACGGGCCGGTGTGGCGGTGCATCCGGTCGGTGAGCTCGGGCGCGACGTGCTCGACGTAGCCGGACACGGTCTCCCAGGCGTCGGCGCCGGACACGATCAGCTTCGAGAAGTCCTCGTTGAACTGGTCGCGGACGACCTTGACCAGCATGTCCGGCTCCTCGTAGAGGAGCGTCGGGGCCTTGGGTGCGCCCGGGCCGGTCTTGTTCGCCTTCTCCTTGACGACCTCCCACTGCGCCTGCAGGCGGCGGACGTCGCGCTCGAGGGCTTCGTGCGAGACCCCCTCGGAGGCGGTCCGGATGATCACACCGGCATCGGCCGGGACGATCTCCTTCAGCATCTCCTTGAGGCGCTTGCGCTCGGTGTCGGGCAGCTTGCGGGAGATGCCCGCGGCGCCGCCGGAGGGCACGTAGACCAGGAAGCGGCCGGCGAGGGAGATCTGCGTGGTCAGCCGGGCGCCCTTGTGGCCGACCGGGTCCTTCGTGACCTGCACCAGCACCTGGTCGCCGGAGGACAGCGCCTGCTCGATCTTGCGCGCCTTGCCGTTGAGGCCGGCGGCGTCCCAGTCGACCTCACCGGCGTAGAGCACGGCGTTGCGGCCGCGCCCGATGTCGACGAAGGCCGCCTCCATCGAGGGCAGCACGTTCTGCACGCGGCCGAGGTAGACGTTGCCGACCATCGAGCTGCCGGAGTTGCCGCCGGTGATGAAGTGCTCGACGAGGATGTCGTCCTCGAGCACGCCGATCTCGGTGCGGTCGGAGCGCTGGCGGATCACCATCTGGCGGTCGACCGACTCGCGCCGGGCCAGGAACTCCGACTCGGACAGGATCGGCGGACGGCGGCGGCCCGCGTCGCGGCCGTCCCGCCGCCGCTGACGCTTGGCCTCGAGCCGGGTGGAGCCGCGCACGCCCTGGACCTGGTCGTCGGAGGACGACCCGGAGTCCTGGCGGGACTCGCTCCGGGCCTCGCGGACCCGGGTGACGGTGTTGGGCGGGTCGTCCTCGGAACGGTCCTCGACGTCGGACCCCCCGCGACGACGACGGCGCCGCCGGCGGCGCGAGCCGCCCGGGGACTGCTCGTCGGAGTCGTCGGCGCCGTCGGAGTCGGAGTCCTCGGAGTCGGCCCCGGTGGAACCGGCGTCCTCGGAACCGGACTCGTCGGAGTCCTCCGAGTCGTCGCCGTCCTCGCCGGAGTCCTCGCCGCCCTTGCCGCGGCCGCGGCCACGACGGCCCCGGCGGCGACGACGGCGGTTGCCGTTCTCGTCCTCGCCGTCGTCGTCGGAGCCGTCGCCCCGGTCGTCGGCGTCGGTGGTCACGTCGGGGTCGGCGTCGTCGGCCGGGGTGGCGGCCCCGGAGTCCGCGGCCGGGGACGCGGTGGTGTCGGTGTCGCGGTCCTTGCGACGGCGGCTCTTACGGCCGCGGCGGGGGCCGCCGTCGGTGCCGTCCTCGCCACCGGGCTGCTCGGCCGCGTCGTCGACGGCGGGCTCGGCGGCCGCCGGGGCGGTCTGCGCGGCGCCCTGGGCGGTGGGGGCCTGGAACATCGGGACGGCGAAGACCGGCGCCAGTGCGGGCGCGGACCCGCCCCGGGAGGCACCGGAACCGGTGTCGAACGGGTTCGCCCGGACCTCGGTGGTCGCGTCCCCGGCGTCGGCCGAGTCGATGTCGAGTACGGCCGCGGCCTCGGCGAGTGCGGCGTCCGGCGTGTCGGCCGCGGGGGCGGCCTCCGCCCCGGCGGGCTCGGCCCCGTCGGTGGGGTCCGGGGAGGTGGCCCCGGCGGCGTCCGTGGCCGGGCGCAGCGCCGCGACGACCTGCTCGGCCGTCGCACGGGTGATGCTGGACTGGGCGCTACGGACCTCCTGGCCCAGACCGACCAGGGTCGCCAGGACATCGCGGCTCGCCGTGCCCAGCAGCTTGGCCAGGGCATGGACCCGCATCTTCTCCGGCAGCTCGGAGAGCCCGCCGGTGCTACCGGCGGGCGCGTCGTTCACGGACATTCAGCTCCTTCGCCCCCGGGCGCCTCACGTCGGAGGCGGCCGCTCAGGGACCTTGCGCGTACGTTCCGCAGCTCGCGCGGGTTGCGCGGTACGGCACATCTGGTGTCGCTCCCCGGTCTTCGGGGATGGTGCTCGACGCCGGACCGGAGGCGGGAAGTGCCGTCCGTGTCAGGAACCGTCCGGCCGGGCCCGGGTCGCCGGGACCGCACCGAGCGGATCCACCAGGTCGCCCCCGTCGTCGAGCAGGCCCTGCGCCAACCGGGTGGCCGTCACCGGTACCGGCGGCGCCAGGTCTGCGACGACGGTGAGCGCGCCCAGTACGTCATCGGGTCGGACGGTCGGTGTCGTCAGCCGTACGACCGCCGTCAGTATCGCACAGTCGGTGACCGAACCCGGGGAACCCGCCGCCCCGGACGGGTCATGATCGGCCGGTGTGCCGTTCACCTGCGGTTCGACCGACAGAGTCACGACGGCGGCGCGCACGTCGATCTCCTTGCGCCCGGACGGGGTCACCCGGGTCACCACGACCGAGGTCTCGGCGAGGAACCGCTCGACCGCGGACCGCACCTCGGCGGGGTCGAGCCCGCGGATCTCGAGCCGCCAGCGGGCGGCGTCGATCCGGTCGGCCAGCGCGGGCGGCGTCGCGACCGCCGCCGCGACGACGTCGAGCCCGTCGGGCAGCGCCCGGTCCATGGCCTCCCGGACCAGCTCCGGGTCGACCTCGCGGGTCAGCCCCATCTCGACGTACTCGGCCTCGCTGGCCGCCCCGGTCGGGGCGGCACCGACCCAGGACAGCCGCGGGTGCGGGCTGAAGCCGTGCGAGTGCGAGACCGGGACACCGGCCCGGCGGACCGCGCGTTCGAAGCTGCGGGCCACGTCGCGGTGCGAGAGGAACCGCAGCCGGCCGCGCTTGGCGAAGCGCAGGCGGACCCGCTGCACCGTCGGGGGTGCCGGGTTCGCCGCAGCTCCTGCCTTCACGCGCGCCATGCGCCGGAGTCTAGGAGGGGCGTGCACACGGTCGGGCACACGGCCCGCGCGCATCCTCGGCGCGACCGGCGGACCGGAAGGAGCACCCACCATGTCCACCATCCCCGACCTCGGCACGCTCGGCGCGGCCCACCGCGCCGTGTGGGCCTCCGGCGACTACCCCGCGGTCGCCGCGGAGCTGATCCCCGGCCTCGGCGAGGTCGTCGTCGACACGGCGGCCGTCGGCCCGGGCGACCGGGTGCTCGACATCGCCGCGGGCACCGGCAACGCGGCCGTCCCGGCCGCGCTGCGTGGCGCGGACGTCGTCGCCGCGGACCTCACCCCGGAGCTGCTCGCCGTCGGCGCGCGGCTCGCCGCGGACCGCGGGGCCGCGCTCGAGTGGGTCGAGGCCGACGCCCAGGCGCTGCCCTTCCCCGACGCCGCGTTCGACGTCGTGCTGTCCTGCGTGGGGGTGATGTTCGCCCCGTTCCACGAGCGGGCGGCGGCCGAGCTGCTGCGCGTCTGCCGCCCCGGCGGCCGGATCGCGCTGCTCGCCTGGACCCCGGGAGGGTTCGTCGGGGGGCTGCTCGCGACGCTGCGCCCGTTCGTGCCCGCCCCGCCGCCCGGGGCGTCTCCCCCGGTCCGCTGGGGCGACGAGGCGTACCTCCGCACGCTGCTCGGGGACGGTGTGCGGGACCTGCACACCTCGCTCGGGTCCGCCCGGTTCGCGGTCACCGACTCCCCCGCCGCGTTCCGCGACTGGTGGAAGCAGCGCTACGGGCCGATCGTCACCACGTATGCCCGCATCGCCGACGACCCGGAACGGACCGCGGAGCTGGACACCGCGTTCCTCGACCACCTGACCGCCACCCGGACCGGCGACCACTGGGAATCCGAATACCTGCTGGTCACGGCCGTTCGCCTCTGACAGGAGGGGCCGAACGGCCGGTTCCGGCGGCACGGCGGCGGTGTCATCCTCCCTCCCCGCGGACAGGGAGGTGCCGTGTGACCGTCGTCCGGCTGCTCGGCCCGCCCCGTGCGGGCGGTGTGGACCCGGTCCGGGGCCGCAAGCCGTGGGCGCTGCTGGCGCTCGTGCTGTGCAGCAGCGGCCCGGTCCCGCGCTGCCGCGCCGTGGGGCTCCTGTTCCCCGACGCCGGCGATCCGGGGGCGGCGCTGCGGTGGACGCTCAGCCGGGCGCGGCGGGCCACCGGGGGTGCCGTACGGCTCGGCGGGGATCCCCTGCGCGTCGAACCCGTCGCGGGGACCGTCGTGGACGTGTTCGACGTCCTGGCCGGGCGGCGGCCGCGGTTCTGGCCACTCGGCGAGGCGACGCTCCCGTTGCTGGAGGGCCGCGAGCCAGACGTGCCGGAGTTCGCCGCCTGGCTGCACGGCCGCCGGCGCGATCTCGCACGTTCCGGTCGGCTGCTCCAGCAGACCTACTGCTCCAGCACCAGCAGCGCGTCGCCGGCGGGCCGGAACCCGGCACGCCGGTAGAACGCGGCGCTCCCCGCGGTCGGGGCGAGCATCAGCCGCCGGTACCCGCGGGCCCTGGCGTGCGCGACGACCGCGGACAGCAGCACCCGCGGCACCCCCGCCTCGGTGAACGCGGCGAGGACGAAGGCGTTCCCGACCTGCCCGGTGCGCGTGCCACGGCCCCCGGGGCGGGGCATCTGCACGGTCTCCAGCACGTTGATCGACCCGACCGGTGTCCACCCGGCGCGGTCGCTGCCCGCCTCGGCCACCCAGAACGCCCGGCGCGGCTGCTCGACCCGCCACCAGGCGGCGAACGACTCGGCGAACGACGGGTCCTCGACCGGCCGCCCGGCGCGCTCCTCCAGCCAGAGGCGGCGCAGCCGGGCGAGCGCGGCGACGTCGCGTTCGTCGGCGACCCGGACCCGCAGGCGTCTGCCGCCGTACTCCCAGGAGGACCCGTCGGCGTCGGCGACGGCCGGGTCCGGGATCGAGGACAGTCCGTTCTCAGCCACCCGGGTGTGCGCCCCCGAGCGGCCCCGCGGCCGAGGCCGTCGGGTTGACCACGGTCAGCGGCAGCAGGGTGGTCCCGCTGGGGCCGACCTCGATGTCGGTACCGGTGGACGGGCAGACGCCGCAGTCGAAGCACGGCGTCCAGCGGCAGTCGTCCTGCTCGCGGCCGTCGAGCGCGTCCTGCCAGTCCTCCCAGAGCCAGTCGCGCTCCAGGCCGGAGTCGAGGTGGTCCCAGGGCAGGATCTCGTCGGCGTCGCGCTCGCGGGTGGTGAACCAGTCCAGCGACACCCCCTGCGGCTCCAGGGCCTCGGCGGCGGAGTCGACCCAGCGGCGGTAGGAGAAGTGCTCGGACCAGCCGTCGAACCGGCCGCCGTCGCGCCAGACCTTCTCGATGACGGCGCCGACCCGGCGGTCGCCACGGGCGAGCAGTCCCTCGATCAGCGAGGGCTCGCCGTCGTGGTAGCGCATGCCGATGTTGCGGCCGATCTTCCGGTCGGCGTTGACCGCCTCGCGCAGCTTGCGCAGCCGGGAGTCGACGACCTCGGGGTGGCACTGCGCGGCCCACTGGAACGGGGTGTGCGGCTTCGGGACGAACCCGCCGATGGAGATGGTGCAGCGGACGTCGTTGCGCCCCGACGCCCTCCGCCCGGCCTCGATCACCCGGTAGGCCATCCCGGCGATCTCCAGGACGTCCTCGTCGGTCTCGGTGGGCAGCCCGCACATGAAGTACAGCTTGACCTGCCGCCAGCCCTGGGAGAACGCCTCGGCGCAGGTCCGGATGAGGTCGTCCTCGGAGACCATCTTGTTGATCACGCGGCGGATGCGCTCGGAGCCGCCCTCGGGGGCGAAGGTCAGCCCCGAGCGGCGGCCGTTGCGGGAGATCTCGTTGGCCAGGTCGATGTTGAACGCGTCGACCCGGGTGCTCGGCAGCGACAGCGAGGTGTTCGTGCCCTCGTAGCGGTCGGCGAGGCCCTTGGTGATCTCGGCGATCTCGGAGTGGTCGGCACTCGACAGCGACAGCAGGCCGACCTCGTCGAAACCGGAGGCGCGCACCGACGCATCGACCATCTCGCCGACGCCCTGCAGCGACCGCTCCCGCACCGGGCGGGTGATCATCCCGGCCTGGCAGAACCGGCAGCCGCGGGTGCAGCCGCGGAAGATCTCGACGCTGGCCCGCTCGTGCACGGTCTCGGCCAGCGGGACCAGCGGCTTCTTCGGGTACGGCCAGTCGTCCAGCTCGATCGTGGTGCGCTTCTGCACGCTCGCGGGGACCCGCTCGTCGGCCGGGGTGACGGCGGCGATGTGACCGTCGTCGGCGTAGGTCACGTCGTAGAGGGACGGCACGTAGCAGCCGGGCGTCGACGACAGCCGCAGCAGCAGCTCCCGGCGCCCGCCCGGGCGTCCCTGCGCCTTCCAGTCCCGCACGACGTCGGTGATGTCGCCGACGACCTCCTCGCCGTCACCGAGCGCGGCGACGTCGACGAAGTCCGCGACCGGCTCCGGGTTGAACGCCGCGTGCCCACCGGCGACGACGACCGGGTGGCTCTCGTCGCGGTCCCGGGCGTGCAGCGGGATCCCCGCCAGGTCGAGCGTGGTGAGCAGGTTGGTGTAGCCGAGCTCGGTGGAGAAGGAGACGCCGAGGACGTCGAAGTCACCGACCGCGTGGTGGGCGTCGACGGTGAACGACGGCACCCCCGACTCGCGCATCAGGGCCTCGAGATCGGGCCAGACCGCGTAGCAGCGCTCGGCCAGTGCGTCGGCGCGCTCGTTGAGGACCTCGTACAGGATCTGGACGCCCTGGTTGGGCAGGCCGACCTCGTAGGCGTCCGGATAGAGCAGTGCCCAGCGGACGGCCGCGGAGTCCCACGGCTTGACCTGCGAGTTCCCCTCACCGCCGACGTACTGCACCGGCTTGGCGACGCGGGGCAGGATCGGCTCCAGGGCGGGGAATACGGAGGTGGGTGCCACGCTGCACCAGGGTAGCCACGTCCGTTCGGGACGAACCGGCGGGTCGCGTCCGGCCGAACGCGGGGTGTGGAACCCGAGCAGTACACCGACGTCGGCGCGGTCCGGCTGTGCCACCAGTCCTTCGGCGACCCGGCCGACCCGGTGGTGGTCCTGGTGATGGGCCTGGGTCTGTCCTTGGACTGGTGGCGCGACGACCTCTGCGCCGCCCTGGCCGGCCGCGGGTTCCGGGTGGTGCGGTTCGACAACCGCGACGTCGGCCGCTCGACGCACCTGTCCGGCCCCGGGATCTCGGCCTGGGGGTTCCTGACGCGCCGGGCCCGGCCGGTCTACACCCTGGCCGACATGGCCGACGACACCGGCGGACTGATCGCCCGGGTCGCGCCGTCCGGGGCGCACGTGGTCGGCGCCTCGCTGGGGGCCTCGGTCGCCCAGGAGACCGCGATCCGCCACCCCGGCCTGGTCCGGTCGCTGACCTCGGTGATGGGCCGCCCCGGCGACGGCACCGGGCGGACCGCACCGCGGATGATCCCGGAGTTCTTGCGCCCGCCGCCCGCGGACCCGGTCGAGGGCCTGGTCCGGTCGTTCCGCCGGATCGGCTCCCACGACCGGACCGCCGTGGACGACGAGGACGTCCGCGTCACGTTCCGGCGGGCGCAGGCCCGCGAGACCGGCGACGGCAGCGGGGCCGGCAGGCAGCTGGCGGCGATCGTCGCCGAGCGGGACCGCACCGCGGACCTGCGGGCGCTGACCTGCCCGGCGCTGGTACTGCACGGGTGCGCGGACCGGGTCATCCGCCCCGACGGGGGCCGTGCGACCGCCGCGGCCGTCCCGGGCGCCGAGCTGGTGGAGGTGCCGGGGATGGGCCACGACCTGCCGCGGTGGGTCTGGCCGGAGCTCGTCGAGGGGATCGTGCGGACCGCCTCCCGGGCGCACGCCCGCTGAGGCACGGGTCACGGCGGACCGGCGGGCCGGGCACCTACGCTGGCGCCGACCTGCTCCCCACGCGCGTCCCCGAACTCCCAGGAGACCCCCGTGCCCGTGACCGACGCCGAGCTGCACGCCCGGTTCCGCCCGCTGTTCGAGAAGATCGCCGCCGGCGCGGTGGAGCGCGAGCTGAGCCGCAGGCTGCCCGTCGACGAGATCGCCGCCCTGCGCGACGCCGGGTTCGGCGCTGTCCGGCTGCCGGTGGAGGCCGGCGGCGCGGGGGCGTCGCTGCGTCAGCTGTTCGCGTTGCTCGTCGAGCTGGGCGCGGCGGACTCGAACATCCCGCAGGCGCTGCGGACGCACCTGCTGTTCGCCGAGCTGTGGTCGGCCGGTGCCGCCGACGACCCGGTGCTGCGCGGTCGGCTGGAGCAGGTCGCGGCCGGCAGGCTCGTCGGCAACGCCATCTCCGAGCGCGGCGGCGTCGTGCGCAACTCCTCCACCACGGTGCTGCGCCGCGACGGGGACAGGCTGCTGCTCGAGGGCGAGAAGTTCTACTGCACCGGCACTCTCTACGCCGACCTCGTCGACGTCGTCGCGCTCGACGAGGACGGCAGCCGGGTGAGCGTGCTGGTGGAGACCTCCGCGCCCGGTGTCGAGCGGGTCGACGACTGGCGCGGGTTCGGGCAGAAGCTGACCGCCAGCGGCACGACCCGGTTCACCGCGGTCGAGGTCGACCCGGCCCAGGTGCGGCCCGCGCCGACCGATGCCCACCAGCCGGTCCGGCAGGGGTTCCTGCAGCTGGTGCAGCTGGCGGCGCTGGCCGGGATCGCCCGCCGCGCCGCCGACGACGCCGCCGCCTACGTCCGCGACCGGCGCCGCAACTGGCCCTACGGCAACGCCGACCTGCCCAGGGACGACCCGCTGGTACAGCAGGTCGTCGGGAAGGTCGACGCGGCCGCGTTCACCGTCGCCGCCGTCGTCGACGCCGCGGCCGCCTCGCTGGAGCGGGCGTTGTCCGAGCCCGGCCACGGCCCGGCCGCCGAGCTCGACGTGTACCGGGCCCAGTCGACGGTGCCGCAGCTGGTGCTGGACGCGACCTCGGAGCTGTTCGAGGTCGGCGGCGCGTCCACCGTCGACGTCGACCGGGCGCTGGACCGGCACTGGCGCAACGCGCGCACCCTCGCCGTGCACAACCCGATCGTCTACAAGCAGCAGGTGGTCGGGGCCTTCGCGCTGAACGGGACGGTGCCGGTGCTGTCGCTGTCCCCGGGCGTCGCGGGCTGAGCGGGGCTCACCGGCCGGCGCGGGCGGTGAGGGCGGCGCGCGTGGCGTCGTCGGCGGGCAGGAAGGTCTCCAGCGCCAGCTCGGCGAGGGTGACGTCGTGCGGTGCGCCGAAGGTCGAGACCACCGAGTGGAACCTCAGCGTGCCGTCGTCGGTGTCGAGGACCAGCGGCAGCAGCACGTCCGAGCCCGGCGACGGCAGCGCGGTCCCCTCGGGTGCGGGGTAGTCCCGGCACTCGGCGAGCAGCGCGACGAGCCGCCGGTCCGCGGTCATCCGCACCTGCCGTTCGAGCCGGTGCAGCAGGTGCCCCCGCCACTGGGCGAGGTTGCGGATGCGCGGCGCGAGCCCGGCGGGGTGCAGGCAGACCCGGTGCACGTTCGGCGGCGGCCCGAGCACGGCCGGGTCGAGGCCGCTCAGCAGCGCCGAGGCCGGGGCGTTGGCGAGCCGGACGTCGCCCCACCGGTCCACGACGAGGGCCGGGTACGGGTCGTGCGCGGCGACGAGCCGCGCCAGCGCCTCCCGCACGGGTGCGAGGTCCGGGTCGTCGAGCGACCGTTCGGTGTAGGCGGGGGCGTAGCCGGCGGCCAGGAGCAGCGCGTTCCGCTCCCGCAGCGGGATCTCCAGTGCGTCGGCGAGCGCGCCCAGCAGCTCCCTGCTCGCGCCCGATCGGCCGGTCTCGACGAAGCTGAGGTGCCGCGCCGAGACCCCCGCCGCGAGCGCCAGGTCGAGCTGGCTGCGCCGGCGGCGGCCCCGCCAGAACCGCAGCATCTCCCCCGGTCCCGCGGTGCGGGCCGGACGGACGTCGGTGTGGCTCACCGGGCCGACGCTAGCCGGGCCCGGGCGTCGCGACGACTACCTGCGGGGTAGGCGGATCCGGTTACCCCGCAGGTCATCGCGCCGCGGCGGCGGTAGCAGCAGGCTCGATGAGGTCCGAACCGCACCACCCAGGAGGTAGGGATGACCGACTTCACCGCCCTCGCCGAGCGCTACGTCGCGGCGTTCGACGAGGCCGACCCGACGGCGCGGAAGGCCCGCGTCGCCGAGCTGTTCACCACCGACGTCCGCTACACCGACCCGCTCGCCGACGTCACCGGGCACGACGGCGTCGCCGGGTTCCTGGGCGCGGCCCGGGAGAAGCTGGCCGGGTTCGAGTTCCGGCTGCACGGCGAGGTCGACGCGCACCACGACCGGGCGCGGTTCCGCTGGCAGGCGGCGCCGCCGGAGGTCTTCGCGGCGGGCGCCGAGCCTCCGGTGGTCGGGTTCGACGTCATCGTGACCGACGGCGACGGCCGGATCGCGCAGGTGCACGGCTTCCTCGACGTCGTCCCCGCCCTGTAACGGGCCGGGCCGGTCAGTGGACGACCGGCCCCGACGACGGGCCGTGCGCCCAGGACCGCGGCGGGCCGGGTTCGGCCCGCCGCCGCGGGACGATGAACGCGGCCACGGCCAGAAGCCCGGCCAGGAGCATCCCGTACTGCAGGCTCAGCAGGTAGCCGAGCCCCCGGCCCAGCGCGAACGGGGCCTGCGGGTCGAACAGCGTCCACGCCGAGCCGGCCAGGAGCAGTACGGCCCCGGTCAGCGGTGCACCCGGGGACAGGCGGGCGGCGAGCACCACCGCGCCCAGGAGCAGCCCGCCGACGAGCAGCAGGCCCGAGCCGGCGGGGACCCGGTCGAGGTCCATCCGCATCATCGACTCGTAGGCGATGCCCATCCCCGCACCGGCGACGAGCAGCGCCACCGCCGTCCCGACGAGCCCGACCAGGATCCCCACCAGGTGCCGCACGACCGCCCCCTCCGCCGACCCGGACGGATCGGAAGCTATCAGCGCTTCCCGTTCGGCAGGGCCAGTCGGTTGATCGTGCCCAGGACCTGCATGTACTGCTTCCACAGCGGCCCGGTCGTGTACTCCAGCCCGTACTCCCGGCACAGCTCCCGCACCTCGGGGGCGATCTCGGCGTAGCGGTTGCTGGGCAGGTCCGGGAACAGGTGGTGCTCGATCTGGAAGGACAGCTGGCCGGTCATCAGGTGGAAGTACCGGCCGCCGTCGAGGTTGGCCGAGCCCAGCAGCTGGCGGACGTACCACTCGCCGCGGCTCTCGTCCTCCAGCTGCTCCTCGGTGAACTGGACCGCGCCGGTCGGGAAGTGGCCGCAGAAGATGACCGCGTGCGTCCAGACGTTGCGCACCAGGTTCGCGGTGAGGTTGCCCGCGAGCACCGGCAGGAAGAACGGCCCGGCCAGCGCGGGGAACGCGACGTAGTCCTTGAGGATCTGGCGACCGGTCTTGCGACCGATCGACTTGATCTGCTGCCACACCCGGCTCAGCGGCTTCTGCCCCGCCACGACCTTCTCGACCTCGAGGTCGTGCAGCGCGACGCCGTACTCGAAGAACAGGCTGAGCAGGACGTTGTACAGCGGGTTGCCCAGGTAGTACGGCGTCCACCGCTGTTCCTCGGACAGCCGCAGGATCCCGTAGCCCACGTCGCGGTCCTTGCCGACGACGTTGGTGTAGGTGTGGTGCATGTAGTTGTGCGAGTGCTTCCACTCCGCCGAGGACGAGACGTTGTCCCACTCCCAGGTCGACGAGTGGATCTTCGGGTCGCGCATCCAGTCCCACTGGCCGTGCATGACGTTGTGCCCGATCTCCATGTTCTCGAGGATCTTGGCGATCGAGAGCATGGCGGTCCCGGCGATCCAGGCCGGGGGCAGGACGCCGGCGAACAGCAGCGCGCGGCCGCCGATCTCCAGCGCCCGCTGCTTGCGGATGACGCCGCGGATGTACTCGGCGTCCGAGGCGCCGCGCTCGGCGAGGACCCGGTCACGGATCGCGTCGAGGCGACGGCCGAGCTCCTCGATCTGCTCGGCGGTCAGGTCGGTGGTCGCGGCCACGTCCTCGCGGCGCGACGACGGCACGAGTTCCAGCACCGGGCGCTGCGGGTGCTGCTCGCGGCCGGTCTCCTCCGGGCCGGGCTCGGCGTGCGTGGGGTTCTCCAGGACGGCGGTCATGAGGACCTCCTTCGGTCGGAGCGGGTGGATCAGGGAAGGTCGATGCGTGCGGGCCCGCACGCGGAGTTGATGCAGGTCTGGACCAGGTCGCCGGGCTCGCCGTGCGCCTCGCCGGTGCGCAGGTCGCGCACCCGGCCCTCGCGTAGCGGCAGCACGCAGCCGAAGCAGATGCCCATCCGGCAGCCGCTGGGCATGAGCTTCCCGGCGGCCTCCCCCGCCTCGAGAAGGCTCTGGCCGGACTCGACGACGACGTCGTCGCCGCCGAGGTCGACGGTGCCGCCGGTGCCCTCGGTGGCGCGGGCCGGCGGGGTGAAGCGCTCGGCGGTGACGCCGTCCCAGGCACCCTCCAGGGCGTCGAGCAGGCCGTCGGGGCCGCAGGCGTACACGGCCCGGTCGGCCCTGTCCGCGACGGCGGCGTCGAGGGTCGTGGGGTCGAGCCGCCCGGAGACGGCGCTGTGGCGCAGCACGACCCGCAGCGACGGGTGCCGCGCGGCGAGGCCGGCCAGCTCGGCGCGGAAGATCGTGTCCTCCGACGTGCGGGCGCCGTGCACGAGCACGACGTCGGGCATCGTCCCGGCGCGGTCGAGCGTGCGCAGCATGCCCATCACCGGGGTGATGCCGCTGCCCGCGGTGACGAACAGCAGCTTCTCCGGGAGCGGGTCGGGCAGGACGAAACCGCCCGCCGCCTGGTCGAGCTCGACGATCGTGCCGATCGGCAGGTCGCGGACCAGGGTCGGCGACACGGCGCCGCCGTCGACCTCCTGCACGGTCACGGTGAGGTGCTCGGCGTCCTCGGGCGAGGTCAGCGAATAGCTCCGGGTGAGCCGGACGCCGTCGACCTCGACGCCGATGCCCACGTACTGGCCGGCGCGGTGCCCGGCCCAGGCGCGCCCGGGCTCGATGGTCACCGAGACCGCACGGCCGGTCTCGCGGCGACGGGCGACGACCCGGCCGCGCAGCGACGTGGTCGACCAGAGCGGGTCGACCAGTGTCAGGAAGTCCTCGGGCAGCAGCGGGGTCGTGAGGGCGCTCGCGGCGGCCAGCAGGCCCCGGCGGCGCGAGGTCGTGCCAGGAGCGGATCGGAACATGACATCAACTGTGCACTGCTCGATGTCACATAGCAACCGGGGTCGCCTGGATTCTGTGTCACATGCTTGCCTGTTATTCTCCGTGTCATGGTCGAGGACCCGGAGTCGGCGGACTGGCGCACCATCGACGAGCTGGCGCGGTCCAGCGGTGTCACGGTGCGCAACATCCGCGCCTACCAGTCCCGGGGGCTGCTGCCCCCGCCGCAGGTCAAGGCCCGGACGGGCTACTACGGCCCCGGTCACGCGGCACGTCTGGAGCTGATCCAGGACCTGCAGGACGAGGGCGTCAAGCTCGACACGATCAAGAAGCTGCTCGACACCACCGGTGGCTCCACCGAGCAGGTCGTGCAGTTCATCCGGACCGTCCGCGCGCTGTTCGCGCCCGAGGACCGGCAGATCGTGCACCTCGCCGAGCTCGCCGAACGGTACGAGAGCACCGACGTCGGCGTCGCCAAGCGCGGGGTCAAGATGGGCCTGCTGCGCGAGCTGGGCGACGACACCTACGAGGAGATCAGCCCGCGGCTGATGAACGCCGCGGCCGAGCTGACCGGTCTCGGCATCCCGATCACCCGCTCGCTCGACGTCGTCGAGCAGCTGCGCAAGCACGCCGACGCCGTCGCCCGGCTCTACGTCGATCTGTTCCTCGGCGAGATCTGGCAGCCCTTCGACGCCGAGGGCCGGCCCGACGACCAGTGGCCGCGTGTCTACGAGACGATCGAGCGGATGCGCCGCATCTCCGGCGAGGTCATGATCGCCGTGCTGGAGCTGGCCGTGGCCGAGCGGGTCGACGTCACCTTCGGCCGCGACATCGTGCGCAACGTGAAGACCACGAGCGCGGGTCCCACGGTCGCACCCGACGCCGCGGAGCCGTCCACGGACGGGGCGGAGCCGTCCTGACCACCGGCGCCGGTCAGCGCCCGCGCAGCGCGCGGGAGACCACGGCCCGGGTGTCGGCGGGGTCGATGACGTCGTCGATCTCGAACACCGTCGCCACGCCGAGCGCCTTGCCGCGCTCGTAGTACCCGGCGACGAGCTCGTCGTAGCGGGCCCGCCGCGCGGTCTCGTCGGTGATCGCGGCCAGCTCGTCGCGGAAGCCGAGGCGGACCGCGCCCTCCAGCCCCATCCCGCCGAACTCGCCGGTCGGCCAGGCCACGGTCAGCACCGGCGCGTGCAGGTCACCGCCGGCCATCGCCATCGCGCCGAGGCCGTAGCCCTTGCGCAGCACGACCGTCACCAGCGGCACCGTCAGCCGTGCGCCGGCGACGAACATCGCCCCGAACCGGCGGACGGTCGCGGTGCGCTCGGTGTCCGGGCCGACCATGAACCCCGGGGTGTCGCACAGCGACACGACCGGCAGCCCGCGGGCCTGGCACAGCGCCAGGAACGCGGCGGCCTTGTCCGCGGCGTCGCCGTCGATCGCGCCACCGAGGTGCTCGGGGTCGTTGGCGATCACGCCGACGGCGCGGCCGTCGAGCCGGGCCAGTGCGGTGACCATTCCCACGCCGAACCCCCCGCGCAGCTCGACGACGGAGCCGGTGTCGCACAGGGTGTCGACGACGCGGCGGACGTCGTAGGCGCGCAGCCGGTTCTCCGGCACCAGGTGGCGCAGCAGCCGCTGGTCGGCGTGCCCGCCGGCCACCGGGTCCCCGGCGACGTGGCGCAGGTACCGGCGGGCCGCGGCGGCCGCGGCCCGGTCGTCGGGCACGAGCAGGTCGACCACGCCGTTCGCCCACTGCACCGGCATCGGGCCGACGTCACCGGGTGCGACGACGCCGAGCCCGCCGCCCTCGATCATCGCCGGGCCGCCCATGCCCAGGCTGCTGCCCTCGGTCGCGACGATCAGCTCGCAGGCCCCGGCCAGGGCCGCGTTGCCGGCGAAGCAGTAGCCGGCGACGACCGCGACGGTCGGGACCCGGTCACGCAGGCGGGCGAACAGCCGGAAGGTCGGCACGTCGAGCTGGGTGACGGCGGAGGTGTCGGTGTCCCCCGGCCGCCCGCCGCCGCCCTCGGCGAACACGACGACCGGCAGCCGGTCGCGCTCGGCGAGCTCGAGGAGCCGGTCGGTCTTGCGGTGGTTGAGCACGCCCTGGGTGCCGGCGAGCACGGTGTAGTCGTAGGCCAGCACGGCGACCGGGCGTCCGCCGACGGTCCCGGTGCCGGTGACGATCCCGTCGGCGGGGGTGCGGGCGACGAGCTCGGCGGTGCTGCGCCGGGCCCGCTGCGCCGCCAGGGTCAGCGCGCCGTACTCGACGAGGCTGTCGGGGTCGAGCAGGTCGGCGACGTTCTCCCGGGCGGCCGCGTGCCGCTCGGCGTGGTAGCTCTCCAGGAGCTCCTCCGGCGCCCAGCCGCGGCCGACCCAGGCGATCTTCCAGGCGGCGTTCTCGGCGTCGGCGACGCCGGAGTTCAGCCCGCGGGCACCGAACGGGGACACCAGGTGTGCCGCGTCGCCCGCCAGCAGGACCCGGCCGCACCGCATCCGGTTCACCACGCGCGAGTGGAACCGGTAGACCGAGGACCAGACCACCTCGTGGTCGACGTCCCCGATGACCGCGCGGATCCGGGCGTCCAGCGCGCCGGACGCGGTCTCGGCGTCGAGGTCGTACCCGGCCGGGACCTGCCAGTCGATCCGGAACGTCGAGTCCGGACAGGGGTGGACCAGCACCTGGCGGCCCGGGTTCGCGGCCGGGTCGAAGTGGAAGCGGCGCTCGGTGGCCCACCCCGGGAGGTCGGCGCGGACGTCGCAGATCAGGAAACGGTCGTCGAAGCTGGTGCCCTCGAAGGTGACCCCGAGCAACTCGCGCAGCGCGTCGCCGCGGGCACCGGCACAGACGACCACGAAGCTCCCCGCGACCCGTCCACCGCCGTCGAGGGTGACGGCGACACCGTCGGCGGACTGCTCCACGCCGACGACGTCGTGCCCCCAGCGCAGGTCCACCAGGGCCTCGTCGGCGATCCGCTCGTCGAGGATCTGCTCGGTCCGGGCCTGCGAGAGGTTCACGAACGGCGGGAACGCGGGCCGACCCGGCTCGGCGAAGGTGTGGGCGAACAGCTCGGTGTCGCGGTGGAAGGTGCGCGCGGTGGTCCAGGTGACGCCCTCGTCGGCGATCCGGCGCCCGGCGCCGACGGACTCCCAGACGTCGAGTACGTCGCGCTGCTGACAGATCGCCTTCGACCCGGCCCGGTCCCGCTCCGGGCGGCGGTCCAGCACGACCGTCGGGACGCCGTGGCGGGCCAGCAGCAGCGCGGTGGTCTGCCCGACCGGCCCGGCGCCGAGCACCAGGACGGGCGACGACGGCCAGGCCGGCGCGGCGGACGTCGACATGGGTTCCCTCCCCTCGCCGGTGCCTCAGCCCTGCAGCCGGGCCCAGACCTCCTGGTCGCGTTCCGCGGTCCAGATCAGCGGACGCTCCACACCGGACAGCTCGTCCCACAGCCGGGAGACGTCGAACGGCAGACAGTGCTCGAAGATCGGCCAGTGCCCGTAGTCGTCGACGAGCGCGGCGTGGGTCGCCTCGAACGCCTCCTTCAGCGTGCCGCCGCGCCCCCGCACCGCGCCGACCTCCCGGATCATGACCTGCAGGAACCCGCGGGTCTGGGCGATCGCGGCGTCGACCTCGGCGCGGCCGCGGCTGACCGCGCCGCGCCCGCCGACGAGCTGCTCGGCGCCGAGCGCGGCGAGCCGGTCGAGGGTGTCGCCCGCCCAGTCGCGGTGGAACGCGTCGCCGGTGTAGAGCGCGGCCCGGGCCTCCACGAGGTCACCGGCGAACAGGATCCGGTGCCGCGGCAGCCAGGCGGTGATGTCGCCCTCGGTGTGGCCGCGGCCGTGGAACTGCAGCACCAGCTCGCCGCGGTCACCGCCCAGGTCGAGGGTGAGACGGTCGGCGAAGGTGAGCGTCGGCCAGGTGAGTCCGGGCACGGAGTCGGCGGCCTCGGCCAGCCGCGGCATCCGCGCGAACTCCGAGGCCCAGTCCTCCATGCCACGCTCGGTGATCAGGTCCGCGGTCGTCTCGTGCGCGACGACGGTCTGCGCGTCGAACGCGCTCGCGCCCAGCACCCGGACCGCGTGGTAGTGCGACAGCACGAGGTACCGGACCGGCTTGTCGGTGTGCTCGCGCAGCATCGCGAGCCACTTCCGGGCGGCGACCGGGGTGGCGAGGGCCTCGAAGCAGACGACGAAGTCCTCCCCCTCGATCGCGCCGATGTTCGGGTCGCCCTCGGCGGTGAGGGCGTAGACGCCGTCCGCGAGCACCTCGAGGGTCTGCTCCTTGGCGGCGGTGTCGGCGGAGGAGGCGAAGGGCTTGGCCACGGCGGGTGTCCTCTCGGAGCCGGAAGACGGGCGGCGACCGCGGCGACCCGTCGTCGGGACCTCCGACCGGCCGGGCACCCCCGACGATCAAAGGTTGAATCACTTGTGCAGGACCGTAGAGGGCCGCGCCGCCCGGCGCCAGGGCCGATCCGGCGGCGCGCGCCGAGCGGTTCAGGTCCGCCGGTTGATCCAGTCCGCCCGGTGCGCCGCCCGGGCGAGGCGGACGAGCAGGGTGTTCAGGGCGGCGAGGTCGTCGGCGCCGAGCAGCGCCGCCCACTCCGACTCACGGCGGTTGTGGGTGCCGAACGCGGCGACCAGCCGGTCGGTCCCCGCGTCGGTCAGCGACAGGTGCACGGTCCGCCGGTCCCCGGCGGCGGGCGTGCGCCGGACCAGCTCACCGGCGGCGAGGGTGTTGGCCAGGCTGGACACCGCGGCCCGGCTCATCCCGCACAGCTCCGCCGCCCGGCCCGCCTCCTGCCCGCCCGCGACCCACAGCGTGAACAGCAGCCGGAACGCCGACCAGCTCCATCCGGCGGGGCGGTGCACGGTCGACTCGAGGTCGTAGACCAGGGAGCCGGCGATCCGGTGCAGGTTCAGCACCAGCGCCATGGCCTCGCGGTCGGTACCGGGGAGCCGATCGCCGGCGCGGGCGAGCGCGACGTCGGTGAAGGCGAGGAACCCGTCCGCGCCGTTCCCGCTGCCGTTCCCGCTGCCGTTCCCGCTGCCGTCCACGCTGCCCATGCTGTTGTCGGCCCCGCCCCGTGCGACCGCCGCCCGGCCCGGTGACCGCGCCCCGACTGCCGGCGGGACCCCGCCCGGCCCGGCG
>NZ_JAMXSG010000086.1:0-19395 GCF_024124365.1 Pseudonocardia sp. McavD-2-B | reverse complement strand
ACCAGCGGCGCGGCCGTCTCGGTCGCCCGCGGCCACGCCGGCCCGGTGACCGCGCTGACCGCGACCGGCCAGGGCACCGTCGTGTCCGGCGGGGTGGACGGCACGCTGCGGTCCTGGGACCCGGCGACCGGGGCCCCGCTGGGACTGCTGGAGGGCGGGCCCGCCGTGGTCGCCGTGGTGGTGCCGGCGGCAGGGCAGCTGCTCGCGGCCACCGCCGACGGTGCGCTGCACGTGTTCGCGCTGGTCGACGGGGTGCCGCAGGACGCGGTGCGGCTCGACGTCCCCGGCGACGGCGTCGCGGTCACCGCGGCCGCGTGCGCCGGTGAGGGCCGGGTCGTCGTCGGGCGGGTGGACGGGACCGTGCAGCTCGTCCCGACCACCGGACCCGGCCAGGTCGCCGAGCTCGCCGGGCACGGCGCCGCGGTGCGGGCGGTCACCGCCGACGCCGCGGGCACCGTCGTCGCGACCGGGGACGACCACGGCCGCGTCCTGGTCTGGGACCCGGCACGGGCCCGGCCGGGTGCCGGCGGGCACACCGGGGTCTCCCCCGCGGTCGGTGCGGTCGCCGCGAGCACCGGCCTGGTCGTCTCGGCCGGTCGCCGCTCCGACGGGCTGCTCGCGCACGACCCGGCCACCGGCGCGCGTCGCTGGGGCGTCCCGGCCGGTGCGGGCCCGCTGTGGTTCGACCCGTCCGGGACGAGGCTGTTCGCCGTCACCGGGACCGCGACCGTCGAGGAGCGCTACGCGACGACCGGGGTGCGGGCCGGTGCGGTGTCGCTGCCCGGTCGTGTGCTGGCCGGGCGGGGTGCGCTGGTGGTGACCGGTGAGACGGACGGCACGGTCGCCGTGCGCGACGCGCGCAGCGGGCGGGCCTTCCGCACCACCCGGCTGCCGTCGGCACCGCGGGTGGCCGCGCCGACCCCCGGCGGGGCGACGGTGCTGCTCGCCGCGGACGGCCTGCTGGCCTGCTGGCGGCCCGCCGCGGCGGAGGTGGTCACGGTGGCGCTGCCGGCCGGGCTGGTCACCGCCGTCGCCGTCGACGACGACGGCTGCCACGGCGTGGTCTGCGACGCCGACGGCCGGGTGCACGTCTGGCGGGCCGGGTCGGCCGCGGTGACGACGGTGCGCGCCGACGCGGCGCACCTGACCGCGGCCGCCGGTGCGGGCCGGTGCCGCGCGGTGACCGCGGGCTCGGACGGCACGGCGGTGCTGTGGGACCTGACCTCGGCGACGGCGCTCGGCCGGGTGCCGCTGGACGCGCCGCTGACCGCGGTCGCGGTGGGGGGCGGGACGGTGGTCGTCGGCGACGGGTGCGGCGAGGTGCACTGCCTCGACCTGCTCGCCGGGGCCGCCGCGGCCGTCCCGGACGGTGTCATCCCCGAGCAGGGCGGCGCGGCGGTGGTCCCGGCGCCACGCACCGGGACCACGGACCGCGAGGCGGCCGCTCAGCTCAGCGAGTAGCCCTCGAACTTCTCCCGCAGGGTCTTCTTGGAGAACTTGCCGACGCTCGTCTTGGGCACCTCGTCGATGAACTCGACGGCATCGGGGAGCCACCACTTGGCGACCCGGTCGGTCAGGAAGGCGAGGAGCTCGTCGGCGGTGAGGGTCTCGCCGTCCTTCACCACGACGCAGGCCATCGGGCGCTCCACCCAGCGCTCGTGCGGGATCGCGATGACCGCGGCCTCGGCGACCTTCGGGTGCGCCATGATCTCGTTCTCCAGCTCCACCGAGCTGATCCACTCACCACCGGACTTGACCAGGTCCTTGGTGCGGTCGACGAGCTTGACGTAGCCCGAGCCGTCGACGACGGCGACGTCGCCGGTGCGCAGCCAGCCGTCGGAGGTGAACTGCGTGCCGCCGCCCTCGCCGCGGTAGTACTCCGAGGCGATCCACGGGCCCGCCACCTGTACCTCACCGCTGGTGGTGCCGTCCCAGGGCTGCTCGGCACCGGTCTCGGGGTCGGCGATGCGCAGGTCGACGAGCGGGACCGGGGGGCCCTGCAGGGCGCGCACGGTGGCCTTGTCGTCGTCGGACAGGTCGTCGTGCTGGGAGCGCAGCACGCCCAGGGTCGCCACCGGCGAGGTCTCGGTCATCCCCCATCCCTGCAGGACCGGCAGGCCGATCGCGGTGCGGAAGCCCTCCGACATCGACTTCGGCACCGCCGAGCCGCCGCAGAGCAGGATCCGCAGCGACGAGCAGTCGTACTCGCCGAGCTTGGGCAGCAGGCCCATCCAGATCGTCGGGACGCCCGCGGCGACGGTGACGCGGTGGTCCTGGATCAGCGTCAGGACCGCGTCCGGGGTCATGCCGGGCCCGGGCAGCACCAGCGAGGTGCCGGCGAGCAGGCAGCCGTAGGGCAGGCCCCAGGCGTTGGCGTGGAACATCGGGACGACCGGCAGGACCACGTCGCGCTCGCAGAGCCCGACGCCGTCGGCGAACAGGGTCGCGAGCGAGTGCAGCAGCGTCGAGCGGTGCGAGTAGACGACGCCCTTGGGGTTGCCGGTGGTGCCGGAGGTGTAGCACATGGCGGCGGCGGTGTTCTCGTCGGAGACGACGAACCGGCCCGCGAACGGCTCGGCCGCGGCCAGGAGCTCCTCGTAGAGCCGGATGCGCGGGTCGTCGGGGATCTCGGTCGGCGCGCCGTCGTCGATGACGACGACGTGGCGCACCGTGGTCATCCGGTCCACGTGCGGCCAGAACAGGCCGAGCAGGGAGCGCTCGACGAACACGACCTCGTCCTCGGCGTGGTCGGCCACGTAGACGAGCTGGTCGGGGAACAACCGCAGGTTGAGCGTGTGCAGGACCCGGCCGGTGCACGGCACCGCCAGGTACAGCTCCAGGTGCCGGTCGGTGTTCCAGCAGAACGTCCCGACCCGGCCGTCGGCGGAGACGCCGAGGGTGTCGAGCACGGTGGCCAGCCGGCGGGTGCGTACGGCCCACTCGGCGACCGTGGTGGTGCGGACCGTCCCCGCCGGGGTGGCGGTGACGATCTCCTTGTGTCCGAAGTACTGCTCGGCACGGTGGAAGACGTGCGGCAGCGTCAGGGGACGGTCCTGCATCAGACCGAGCATCGTTGCTCCTGGGGGCTTCCGGGGTGGGGTCGACGCGACCCTACCGTAACTCCGGATATGGATTGGACTATCCGGTCACTGCATCCGGGGGTCGCGAACGCGGCGTCCGGAGTAATCGGACACCCGCTGTCAGCAGGCGTGACGCACTGTCCTAACGTTCTTCCCGACGTCCGCGAACCGTCAGGTTCCGGACGCGAGCACGCAGGGTCAAGCAACCGGCCCGGCATCCCGGGGTCCGCCCCGGGAACCGTTTCCGCAGACATCATCTGCCGGACGCGCCGGGCCAGGTCTCCGGTGCCGCTCGCCGCGGCACCCGCCGAACCGTCGCGTTCCGGCGCGGCGGAGGTCGAGATGTTTTCCGGGTCCTCGGACGCGCAGATCCTGCGCGCCTGCTGCGACGATCCCGCGTTCCGTGCCACGCGCTCCCCGTACCTGGTCGTCGACCGGGAGTTCACGGTCGTGGGGGCGAACGCGGCCTTCTGTGCGGCGACCCTGCGCGCGCCCGGCGAGCTGGTCGGCAGGCCGCTGACGGCCGCGCTGCCGGACAACCCGCACCGGCCCGGCGCCGACGGCGTCGCGAGGCTGACGGCGTCGCTGTCGCGGGTGCTGCGCCTCGGGCTGCGCGACCACCTGCCGGTGCAGCGTCACGACGTGCCCGCGGCGACGGGCACGCCCGGCTTCGTCGAACGGGTGTGGGTCACGGTGAACTCCCCGCTGGTCGCCCCGGACGGGCGGGTCATCGGGGTGTTGCACCACATCGAGGACGTCACCGGGTTGATCAGCCCCGGCGCCGAGGGCAGCGACCTCGCCGCCGCGGCGCTGGCCCGCGCCCTGGACACCGAGAACAGTCACCTGCGGGCCCGCTTCTCCCGGCACGTCAGCATCGAGCAGGCGAAGGGGGCCCTCATGGCCCAGCGCGGCTGCTCCGCCGACGAGGCGTTCACCCTGCTGCGCCGGCTCTCGCACGAGACGAACCGGAAGCTGCACGTGGTCGCCGAGGCGCTGCTGGCGGACACGGTCGGGCAGCGGCACTGAGCCGTCACCACCCGTTCGCCCGCAGACCGTGCCGGAGCGCGATCACTGGGGCACGATGGATGGTCACGAGTCGATCGACGGAGGCGACATGGTGGACCCGCACGCGGCCGTCCCGGGCCGGACCGCAGGCACGCTGACCGGCCGGTACCTGCTGGTGCTCAGCGACGAGCTGCTGGCCGACCACGACACGGCCCGCTCGGCGGTGGCGGAGCTGACCGGCCTGTCCGAGGTGACCAGCAGCCGCGACGACACCCCGGGGGTCCACCCGACGCTGTTCGCCCGGCTCGGCGTCGCCGTCGCCGAGCTGGACCCGGCCCGGCTGCGCACCGTGCGGGCCGACCGCCGGGTGCTGTCGGTGGAGCCCGAACGCGTGCTGCGCGCCCTGTCCCGGCCCGGGCTGAGCGCCGACTACCTGCGCGGGTTCGCCGACGCGGCGGGCTTCCTGGCCGAGCGCGCCGCCGCGTCGGAGACCGCCGACGCGCCCGCCGCGGCCCGGTTCGCCGACAACGACCAGGTCACCTGGGGACTGCAGGCCACCGGCGCGGACGTCGCCGCCGAGACCGGCGCCGGGATCACCGTCGCCGTCCTCGACACCGGCCTCGACCTCGGCCACCCCGACTTCGCCGGGCGGCAGATCGAGTCGCGCTCGTTCGTCGACGGCCAGGAGGTCGCCGACGTGCAGGGGCACGGCACGCACTGCATCGGCACCTCGTGCGGGCCGCTCGCCCCCGGTTCGGGACGCCGCTACGGCATCGCCCACGAGGCGAGGATCCTGGTCGGCAAGGTGCTCGGTGACGACGGCTCCGGCACCGACGCCGGCATCCTCGAGGGCATCGAGTGGGCGATCTCCTCCGGCGCGCAGGTCGTCTCGATGTCGCTGGGCGCGGACCTCGACGAGGTCTCCGCCGCCTACGAGAACGCCGGGCGGCGCGCGCTCGACGCGGGCACCCTGATCGTCGCCGCGGCCGGCAACAACGCCGAGCGCTCGACCGGGAACGTCGGCTTCGTCGGCGTCCCGGCGAACAGCCCGTCGATCATGGCGGTCGCCGCGGTGGACGCCGCGCTGGCCATCGCCGACTTCTCCGCGGCGAGCTCCGCGGTCGAGGGCGGGCAGATCGACATCGCCGGTCCCGGTGTGGACGTCTACTCGTCGTGGCCGATGCCCCAGCGCACCAACACGATCTCGGGCACCTCGATGGCCACCCCGCACGTCTCCGGGATCGCGGCGCTGTGGTCGCAGCGCACCGGCGCCCGCGGGCGCGACCTGTGGACCCAGCTCACGCAGGCCGCCCAGCGGCTGCCGCTGCCCTCGGGCGACGTCGGCGCGGGCCTCGTCCGGGCCCCGGGCCGATGAGCACGACCGGGAGGCTGCTGGTGTCGGTGGCCGACGGGCACGTCGCCGACGACGTCGCGCAGGCCTGCGCGGCCGCCGGACTGCAGGTGGAGAAGGTGCTCACGGGGGTCGGGGTGGTCGTCGGGACGTGCGACGACCCGGACGCCCTGCGGGTGGTCACCGGGGTCGCCGCGGTCGAGCCGGACCGCGAGGTCCACCTCGACCGCGATCAGCCGGGACCCGCGTAATCGGTCGACGCGCAGCCCGTATGTCCGATACGGTGATGCCAGTCGATCGCGCCCGGTGACACGCCGGCCGCGACGAACTGCCCGGACCGTCCCCGGGAGGCGCCCACCCGGCGCCCCGGCCACGGCCGGTGCCACCGACCCCGTACCGGCACCGCGCGATCCCGCGCGGCGCGGCACCCCGCCGCGTACCGGACACCACCTCGACCGAAACGACCATTCCTGTGCAGGCCTCCGTCCACCCACCCGTCACCGACCCCACCGTTCGGGGCGCCGTCGACCGGCTCACCGCCGAGTTCGCCGGCCGTTTCTCCCCCGACCTCGTCGACAACGTCGTGCGCGGCTCCCGCCGCGACCTCGACGTCGTCTCCGCCGCAGCGCTCCCCGAGATGGTCGAGCGCCTGGCCCGTCAGCGGCTGATCGAACACCTCTGATCCGTCCGGCCGCATCGCCGGGCAGGATGGTCGCCATGTCGCGTCCGCTGTCCGGTCTGCACGTCGTCGAGTGCGCGAGTTTCGTCGCCGGTCCCACCGGTGGCATGACGCTCGCGCAGCTCGGGGCCTCGGTCATCCGCATCGACCCGCTCGGGGGCGGCCCCGATCACGGTCGCTGGCCCGCCGCCGGGCACGGTACCGGCGACTCCTACTACTGGGCCTCGCTGAACAAGGGCAAGCGCTCGATCAGCATCGACCTGCGCTCCGACGAGGGCCGCGAGCTCGTCCTGGGCCTGGCGACGGCCCCGGGCCCGGACCGCGGTGTCCTCGTCGACAACGTCGTGGGCCGCCGCTGGATGGCCAACGACGCGCTCGTCGCGCGTCGACCGGACCTGGTGCACGTGCGCGTGCAGGGCTACCCGGACGGCCGGCCCGCCGTCGACTACACCGTCAACGCCGAGGTCGGGATCCCGCAGATCACCGGTAGCGAGGAGGGCGCGGCCCCGGTCAACCACGTACTGCCCGCGTGGGACCTGGTCACCGGCATGTCGGTCGCGACTGCCGTGCTCGCCGGGGTGTACCAGCGCTCCCGTACCGGCGCCGGGGTGTACTCCGAGATCGCGCTGTCCGACGTGGCGCTGGCCGGCGTCGCCAACCTGGGCTGGCTCTCCGAGGCCGACGAGCGCGGGCACGAGCGGCCCCGGCACGGCAACCACGTCTACGGCAGCTTCGGCGTCGACTTCGCCTGCTCCGACGGGAACCGGGTGATGGTCGTCGCGCTGACCCCGGCCCAGTGGAACGCGCTGGTGTCGGTCACCGGGACCGGTGACGTGTTCGCCGCACTGGAGCCCGCCCTCGACGCCGATCTGACCTCGGAGACCGAGCGCTACCGGCTGCGCGAGACGATCGCGGCGGTGCTGCGGCCGTGGTTCGCCGCGCGCGACTCGGCGACCGTGGAGTCCGAGCTGAACCGGGCCCGCGTGCTGTGGGGCCGCTACCAGGGGATGACCCACGTCGTCGCCGAGCACCGCGCCGGAGGGCACCCGCTGCTCGCCGATCTGGCGCTGCCCGGTGGCGCCACCGGTATCACCGCGCGCTCGCCGATCCGGTGGGACGCCGACCACGGTGACCCCGGTGCCGCCCCCGAGCTGGGCCGGGAGACCGACGAGGTACTCGCCGACGTCCTCGGTCTCGACGAGCGCACCATCGGCGGGCTGCACGACCGCGGCGTCGTCGGGTAGAGAATCCCCGTGACCGACGCACAGCTGACCGAGGCGCGGTGGACCCACGTCGCGCTGCCCACCGGCGACCTCGCCGCCGCCATCGACTTCTACACGACGATGACACCCCTCACCGTCGTCGAACGCTTCTCCGACGACGCCGGGCGGAGCGCCTGGCTGTCCAACGCCGGTCAGGTGGAGACACCGATGGTGCTGGTCCTGGTGTCGTTCGACGCCGAGCAGGGTGGCGAGCTGGGGCTGCTGCGCCCCTTCGCCCACCTGGGGATCGAGGTGCCGACCCGCGACGACGTCGACGCCGCCGCCGACCGGGCCCGGGACGCGGGGTGCCTGCACTGGGAGCCGCGGCAGATGCCGGGGCCGGTGGGGTACATCTGCGCGCTGACCGATCCGGACGGGAACGTCGTGGAGTTCTCGTACGGGCAGAAGGTGTTCACCTCGGTGCGGGAGAAGTGGGGCTGAGGCCCCGGGGTTCGCGTGGGGCCCGGTCGGGCCCACCGTCGGGGCCGACGACGAACGGGGTGATGCGCGATGTCCACTCGGGACGTCGGGTGATCCCGTCCCCCGCCACCTGGCCGGCGGTCGTCGTGCCGTCCAGGTGAGAACCGGTATTCAGGTGCTTCCCTCTCGTGCCGGATACATCACCCCAGCTCAGAGATTCGCGATAGCGAACGAAAACTAGCTATCGAACACATGTTCGAGTATTGTCGACGGTGTGACCGCCACCCATGAACCACCCGCCCACGCCACCGGCGTGCTCGCAGGCGGGTTCCCCTCGGGTGACCTCACCCTGCTCCGGTTCCACCTCGACCACGCCCTCGCCGCCGACACCTCCACGTTGTCCGAAGCCGAGCTGATCGACCAGATCCAGGAGATCGAGACTCTCCGGGCTTCCCTCGCCGCCCTGCAGACGGACCGGATCCGCGCCTTCGCCCAGGCCCATGTCGACAGCCACCGCGTCGACGACCGGATCGACGTCGACAAGATCCATCGCAGCGTCGTCGCCCAGATCCAACTGGCCTGCCGGGCCTCCACCACCGAGGCCCGCACCCGCGTCGCCGACGCCCGCGACCTGCACGCCGGGCTCGACGACGTCCGGCGCCTCCATGAGACCGGGCAGTTCAGCGCCGCCAAGGTCACCGCGATCGCCGTCGAATGCCGCGACCTCGACACCACCCAACGCGCGCGGATCGACGCCCGGCTCGCCGCCGTGCACGACCTCACCCGCTACGGCATCGGCCGCCTGCGGGCGATGACCCGGCGTCTGGTCGCCGAGATCGCCCCCGACCGGTTCCGCGCCCGCGTCCATGCCGCCCGGGTCGAGCGCCGGGTCACCCTGCGGCCCGCGCCGGATGCGATGAGCTACCTGACCGCGTACGTGCCGGTCGAACAGGGCGCCGCCTGCCTGGCCGCGCTGCAGAAGGCGTTCGTCGAGATCCAGGTCGACCCGCGGCCCCTGACCCGCACCCGCGGACAGGTCCTCGCCGACACCCTCGTCGAACGCGTCACCGGCCAGGCCACCGCGACCGCCGTGAACCTCGAAGTCCAGGTCACCGTCCCGATCCAGGCCCTGCTCGACCCACGGTCCCCGCTACCTGCCGAGTTCCCCGGCCTGGGGCCCGTCCCGGCCGACCTGCTCGCGAACCCCGAGGGGACGAAGTCCCTGCGCCGCCTGCTCACCGACCACGGTCTGGTCATCGGCGGCGACTCCCGCAGACGCACCTTCACCGGACTCCTCGCCACCCTCGTGAAAGCACGCGCGGAGAACCGGTGCACCGAGCCCTACTGCGACGCACCCGTCCGCCACCTCGACCACATCCGGCGGGATGCCGACGGCGGACGCACTGAGCTGGAGAACGGGCGCGGAGTGTGCGAGTTCCACAACCACGTCCGCGAACAACTCGGGTGGCAGGTCTTCCGCGCTCCGGACGGCATCGTGGTCACCGTCACCCCGACCGGACACGGCTACTGCGGTCCGACACCACAACCGCCACCGCCCGCACCACCACCGCGCGCACCGACCTGACCTCGACGCCGCGCGCACCCCACCGATCCGATGGGGTGCGCGAGGTGGTGGCGAGCGTGTCAGGAGGTCGGGGCGGACAGGTCGTAGACGGTCTGACCGCCGACGGTCGTCGCCGTGTAGTGCTCGGCGACCCAGGTCGCGATCCGGCTACTCGTCGAGTCGCTCTGCCCACCGGGGCCGCCGGGCCCACCGCCCTGGCCGCCCGCTACGTAGTAGGCGATCCGGCCCTGCTCCACGTCGGACCGGAACTCGGCGAGGGTGACGGCGGAGTCGCTGCCGGCCCACCCGCCGGTCGACATGACCGCGGTCCCACTCGCCAGCTCCAGCGACGCGGCGGTCTGGGAGGTGGCGACCGCAGCCGCCCAGGTCGTCCCGGACGAGGAGCGGGTCGCGGCGAGCAGCGAGGTCAGCTCCGCCGAGGTCGTGCCGCCGGAGCCGGGCACGCCACCGCCCTGCCCCGGGGCCGTTGCCCCGGCACCACCGAACCCGTCCGCGCCGACGGCCGCACCCGGGCCGGCCGGGCCCGAGCCGGGACCGCCGGACGAACCGGCGGTGGTGCCGAACGAGCTCGACACCGTCCCGACCGAGGGGATGCTGCCGGTGTGCCCGGTCGACGCCGTCGCCACCGCGTACACCCCGGTCCCGAGCATCCCCGCCACCAGCACCGCGACCAGACCGGACCGCACCACCGCTCGCCCCCGGCCGGGCGCGAGCATCAGCCCCGCCGCGACCACCGTGACCGCCCCGACCGGCCGGGACAGCCAGGAGAAGGACTCCGCGCTCACCACCAGCAGCGCGACCGCCCAGCCACCGGTGACGAGCACCGTCGTCGCGGCGACGATCCGCGCCCACCGGGCACCCCGATCCCGCCACAGCGCCGCCCCGCCGACGGCCACCACTCCGGCGAGCCCCGGGGCCAGCGCCACCGTGTAGTACGGGTGCATCGTGCCGCTCATCATCGAGAACACGGCCGCCGTGACGAGCGTCCAGCCACCCCACAGCAGCAGCGCCGCGCGGGTCCGGTCGGTCCGCGGCGCCCGCCGGGTGACCCACAGCCCGGCGACGAGGAGGATCAGCGCGGCCGGCAGCAGCCAGGAGATCTCGTAGGCGAGCTCACCGGTGAACAGCCGCAACGGACCGGCCGAGCCGCCGAAGCCGGTGTTGCCACCACCGCTTCCCCCGCCGGGACCGCCACCGTTGCCGGTGCCGCCGAGCAGCCGGCCGAGGCCGTTGTAGCCCAGCGCGAGCTCGAGCAGCGAGTTCGTCGTCGACCCGCCGATGTAGGGGCGGTCGGACGCGGGCCACAGCTCCACCAGCGCGATGAACCACCCCGCAGAGACGACCATCGCCGCCACCGCGGCGCCCATCTGCACGATCCGGGTCCGCAGCCGCGGCGAGCCGGCGACCAGGTACACCAGCCCGAGCGCCGGGACGACCAGCAGCGCCTGCCCCATCTTCGTGAGGAACGCGAACCCGACCGCCGACCCGGCCGCGACCAGCCACCAGGTGGACGCCCGCACCGAGGCGGCGTCGACGGCGCGCGAGCCGGCCGAGGCCGCGACGACCAGCAGCAGCGTCAGCAGCGCGTCCGGGTTGTCGAACCGCAACATCAGCACCGCCGCCGGGGTCAGCGCCAGCACCGCACCCGCGAGCAGCCCCGCGGCGGGCCCGGCCCACCGCCGCACCGTCGCGTGCAGCAGGGCCACCGCGCCCACACCCATCAGCGCCTGCGGCACGAACAGGCTCCACGAGGAGAACCCGAACAGCCGCGCCGACGCCGTCATCACCCACAGCGCCGCGGGCGGCTTGTCGACGGTGATCGCGTTCCCGGAGTCCAGCGACCCGAACAGCCATGCCTTCCACGACTGCGTCCCGGCCTGCACCGCGGCGGCGTAGAAGTCGTTGGCATAGCCCGAGGCCGACAGGTCCCACAGGTACAGCAACGCCGTCCCGGCGAGCAGGACGAGCAGCCCCGGCCGCGCCCAGCCCGGGTCACCGGCCGGGCCACGCAGCAGGCGGGCCACCCGCCCCTGCGGGACGGCGGGCCGGGCGGCGGTCTCCGCCGGGACGGACGGCGCGCCGGCGCGGTCCCGTCCCGGCCGGACCGGGGTCGCAGTGCTCACGGATGATCTCCTCAGGGGTCGTGGCGGTAGGACCCCACCGTCGACGCCGGCACTGTCGCGATGCTGTCCGGTCCCTGTGCGCGGTCTGTGAGCGATGAGTTCCGGGCGCGACGCCGGTCACGCCTCACATGACCGAGCCGATCACCGCCGCCCTGCCACCCGTCGTCGACACCGCCACCTGGGAGCGCGAGCTCGCCGCGCTGCGCGTCCGGGAGAAGGCCGCCACCCGCGAGCTGGACGCCATCGCCGCCGCCCGTCGCCGGCTGCCGATGGTCGAGATGCCCGACTACGTCCTGCGCGGCGAGAACGGCCCCGTCCGCCTCGCCGAGATCTTCGACGGCCACCCGCAGCTGATCGTCTACAGCCACATGTGGCACGACGGCGCCGTCTGGCAGTGCGGCGGGTGCACGGGGTTCACCTCGCAGTTCACCCGGCTCGCCGGCCTGGAGAAGTTCGACGCCCGCTTCGTGGTCGTCACCCAGGGCCCGATCGACGAGGCGCTGGCCTACCGGCGTCGCGTCGGCAACACCATGGCCTGGTACTCGACGGCCGACAGCAGCTTCGGCACCGACGTCGGCGCCCCACCCGGGGGCGGCTTCGCGGTCAACGTGTTCCTGCGCGACGGCGACCGCGTCTTCCGCACCTGGCACACCGACGGCCGCGGCACCGAGCAGCTGTCCTACCTGTTCCCGCTGGTCGACGTGCTGCCCTACGGCCGCCAGGAGGTCTGGCAGGACTCGCCGGAGGGCTGGCCGCAGGGCCCCACCTACAGCCGGTGGGCCGGGCCGCAGGAGATCGCCGCCGCCTACGGCGAGGGCTGAGCCCGCGCCCGTACCCCGGCCAGGACGGTGTCGACGACCGCCGCCGCGTGACCCCGGGCGTCGTCGCGGGCGGCGAGGTGCGCGGGGGTGGTCGCGACGTGGTTGCGCACCGCCCCCGCGACCAGGTCCGCGACCAGCGCCACCGACGTCCCGGCGGGCAGTTCACCGCGCTCGATGCCGCGGCGCACCATCGTGCGCGCCCCGCGGACGTGCTCGGGGTAGGCGTCGTCGGCGAGCGCGCCCGCGATCTCCGGGACCCGGTGGGAGTCGACGAGCAGCCGTTCGACCAGCCGGCCGTCGTCGCTCGTGGCGAACGCCGTCCACAGCTCGGCGAAGGTCACCAGGTCCTCGCGCAGCGAGCCGGTGTCGATGTCGGCGACGAACCGGGCCCGGTCACGCACCGCCGCCACCAGCAGCGCCGCCCGGGTCGGCCAGCGCAGGTACAGCGACCCCTTCCCGATCGACGACCGGCGGGCCACCTCCTCGAGCGACAGCCCGGACCAGCCTCGCTCGCCGTAGACCTCACGGGCGGCGGCGAGGGCGCGACGGTCGACGTCCGGGTCGCGCGGACGTCCGCTGCGGCGCGACGGCGGGGGCACGGCGGCGATCCTGCCAGACGGTGCTGTGACCACCGACCCACTTCTGGACGGTGTGCGTCCGTAATACGCTCACCGGTGTGATCAGGACAGCGCTGACCGATCTGCTGGGCGTCGAGCACCCGATCGTCGGGTTCAACCGGTCCCCCGCGGTGGTGACCGAGGTGAGCCGCGCCGGCGGGTTCGGGGTACTCGCCGCGGTCTCCTACACCGCCGAGGAGCTCGATGCGCAGCTGACCTGGATCGAGGAGCAGCTCGACGGGCGGCCCTACGGGGTCGACCTGCTCGTCCCGGAGAAGACCGCCGACACCGGGGCCGACCGGGAGGACCTCGTCGCCGCGTTGCGTGCGCAGCTCCCGGCCGAGCACCTCGCCTTCGTCGACGACCTGCTCGACCGCTACGGCATCCCGCGGGTGCCGGTCGACCCCGGGCGCGACGCGATCGCGGCGGGGATGAGCCGGCGCGGCGCCGAGGCCCAGCTCGACGCGGTGTTCGCCCACCGGCCCGCGCTCGTCGCGAACGCGCTCGGCACCGCGCCGCCGCACCTCGTGGAGCGCGCGCACGACGCCGGGATGGCCGTCGCCGCGCTGGTCGGGACCCGCCGGCACGCCGAGCGGCAGCTCGCGGCCGGGGTCGACGTGCTCGTCGCGCAGGGCACCGAGGCCGGTGGGCACACCGGCACGATCGCGACGACGGTGCTCACCCCGGAGATCGTCGATGTCGCCGGGGACCGTCCGGTGCTGGCCGCGGGCGGCATCGCCTCGGGCGACCAGATGGCCGCCGCGCTCGCGCTCGGCGCGGCCGGGGTGTGGTGCGGCTCGGTGTGGCTGTGCAGTGTCGAGGACGTGGCGCCGGAGTCGGTGAAGCGCAAGTTCCTCGCCGCGGGCAGCGGCGACACCGTCCGCTCCCCCGCCCGGACCGGCAAGCCCGCCCGGCAGCTGCGCAGCGCCTACCACGACGCGTGGTCCGCACCCGGCGCGCCGGCGCCGCTGCCGATGCCGCTGCAGCCGCTGCTGACCCTGCAGGCCTGGTCGAGCATCGACGCCGCAGCCGACGCCGGGAACCCCGGCGCCCAGGAGCTGCAGTCGTTCTTCGTCGGGCAGGTCGTCGGCGCGTTCACCGAGCTGCGCGGCGCGGGCGAGATCACCCGGGAGATGGCGCGCGACTGCGAGCACCGCATCGCCGCGCTCGCGGGGCTGGTCCGATGAGCCTCGACCCGCGGACACCCGTCGTCGTCGGGGTCGGGGAGGCCTCCGAGCGGATCGGCGAGCCCGGTTACGCCGCGCTGTCACCGGTCGGGCTCGGTGCCGCCGCGGCCGCCGCGGCGCTCGCCGACACCGGTGCGGACCCGGCCGCGGTGGCGGCGGCGCTGACCGTCGTCGCGGGGGTGCGGCAGTTCGAGATGTCGGTGCCCGGGGCGGTCGCGCCGCTGGGCCGGGCGGACAACTACCCGCGCGCGGTCGCCCGCCGCGTCGGCGCCGACCCGCGGCGAGCGGTGCTCGACGTCGTCGGCGGGCAGTCCCCGCAACGGCTCGTCAGCGAGTTCGCCGGCGCGATCGCCCGCGGGGAGGCCGGGGCGGTGCTGCTCGTCGGGGCCGAGGCGATGTCGACCGTGCGGGACCTGATGTCGCGCCCCGAGGCCGAGCGACCCGACCACGGCGAGCACGTCGGCGGCACGCTGGAGGACCGTGGGTACGGCTCGGAGCTGCGCAGCCCGGTCGCCGAGGCGCACGGCGTGCTCTCCCCCGCCGCCTACTACGCGCTGTGCGAGAACGCCCGCCGCGCCCGGCTCGGCCTCGGCCGGGACGCCCACGCCCACGGGATGGGCGAGCTGTTCGCGCCGTTCACCCGGGTCGCGGCCGGGCACCCGCACGCCGCCGCGCGGCAGGTCCGAACGCCCGAGGAGCTCGTCACGACCGACGACCGCAACCGGATGATCACCGATCCGTACCCGCGGTTCCTCGTCTCGCGCGACCAGGTCAACCAGGGCGCTGCGGTCGTCCTCACCTCGGCCGGCACCGCCCACGACCTGGGGATCGACCCGCAGCGGTGGGTGTTCCTGCACGGCCACGCCGACCTCACCGAGCACGCCGTGCTCGACCGCCCCGACCTGGGCGCCTACCCGGCCGCCGAGGCCGCCGTCCGGCACGCCCTGGACCGCGCCGGGACCGGCGTGGACGACCTCGCCGCGATCGACCTGTACTCCTGCTTCCCGATCGCGGTGTCCTCGGTCGCCGACCCCCTCGGGCTGGCCGCCGACGACCCGCGCGGGCTCACCGTCACCGGTGGGCTGCCGTTCTTCGGCGGGCCGGGGAACGACTACTCGATGCACGCGGTCGCCGAGGTCGTGCGACGCCTGCGGGCCGACCCGGGTACGTACGGCCTGGTCGGCGCGAACGGCGGGTTCCTGTCCAAGTACTCCGCCGGGGTCTACTCCACCCGCCCCGCCCCCTGGCGCGACGACGACAGCGCCGCGCTCCAGGCCCGGCTCGACGCCGTTCCCACCGTCCCGACGACGACCGCCGCCGACGGCGCGGCGACCGTCGAGACCTGGACGGTGCGCCACGACCGCGACGGCAGCCGGCACGCGGTCGTCGTCGGCCGGCTCGACGACGACGGCGGTGCGCGGTTCATCGGGTGCGGTCGCGACGACGAGCTGCCGGAGCTGCTCGCCGGCGACCCGGCCGGGGCGGCGGTACGGGTCCGGCCAGACGGGAAGCTGACGATCGTCACGCCGCGCTGACCGGTGTCCGGACCCCGTGACCGCGAGGTCGCCGAGCGCGAGCCGTCACGTCGCTGCGACGCCGGACCGGCGCACGGCCGCCGTCGAGGGCTGAGCCACCTCCCCCAGGGCCGTGCCGAGGATGTCCACGCCGCGGCGGATCTCGGCCTCGGTCGCGGTCAGCGGCGGCGCGATCCGGAACGTCCCGCCCATGCCGGGCAGCTGCACGATGTTCATGTGCAGCCCCAGCTCGGCGCACCGCGCGGTGACGGCCGCCCCGAGCGCGTCGGTGTCGGAGCCCGCCAGCTCCAGGCCCACCAGCAGGCCACGGCCGCGGACGTCGCCGATCATCCCGGTCGTGCGGGCCAGGTCCCGCAGGCCGTCCTGCAGCAGCGTGCCCAGCTCGCGGGCGCGCAGGTCGAGCCGGTCGCGGGTGAGCACGTCGAGCACGGTGAGCCCGACCGCCGCCGGGAGGGGGTCGTTGACGTGGGTGGTGAAGAACAGGAAGCCGCGCTCGTGCGCGACCTGCTCGATCGCGGCCGTGGTGAGGACGGCGGCGAGCGGCAGGCCCGCCCCGAGCGTCTTCGACAGCGTGAGGATGTCGGGGACCACGCCGTCGCGCTGGTGGGCGTACCAGTCGCCGGTGCGGCACAGACCTGTCTGGGCCTCGTCGAGGATCAGCAGCATGCCGCGCTCGTGGCACTTGTCGCGCAGCGCCGCCAGGTAGCCCGGCGGCAGGTCGACGACCCCGCCGGAGGACAGGACCGGCTCGACGATGCAGGCGGCGAGGCTGCCGACGGACTGGGCGTCGATCAGGGCGAACCCGAGGTCGAGATGGCGGCGCCAGTCGAGCTCCCCGGCGTCGTCGACGAGGTCGGGGCGGTAGCGGTCGGGCACCGGCAGCGCGAAGTTGCCGGGGGCGGCGGGACCGTACCCGGCGCGGCCGGCGACGTAGGTCGCGTTCGCCGCGGCCTGGGTCATGCCGTGCCAGGACCGGGCGAAGGAGACGATCTCGTGCCGGCCGGTGACGAGCTTGGCCATCCGGATCGCGGCCTCGTTGGACTCCGCGCCGGTGGTCAGCAGCATCGCCCGGTCCAGGCCGCCGCCGACCGAGGCGCACAGCCGCTCACACAGCTCCAGCACCGGCCGCGACAGCATCCCGCTGTAGAGGTGGTCGAGCCGTCCGACCTGGTCGCGGACGGTCGCGACGATCTCCGGGTGCGAGTGCCCGAGGATCGCGCTCATCTGCCCGGAGGTGAAGTCGAGCAGCTCCCGGCCGTCCTCGGTGGTGACGGTGCTCCCCTGGGCCCGGGCGATCACACCGGGGGTGAAGCCGCCGCGGCCGGAGTAGCGGATGAGGTGCTCGGTCATGGCCCGAGTGTGGCACCGGCGCTGCGGGCGGTCAGCCCATCCGGTCGACGAGGAACCGCAGTGCCTCCCGGCCCGCCGCGGAACACACCTCGACCGGCTCGCCGGTCAGGACCCGGCGGACGACCTCGGTGTGTGCCCCGTCGGCGACGGCGAGGAACACCGTGCCGGGATCCTGACCGTCCTGCGGATCCGGGCCGCCCGCGCCGGTGAGGGCGACGGCGATGTCCGCGCCGAGCAGCTCGCGCACCCGTTCGGCCATCACCCGGGCCGCGTCGGGGTCGACGACCGGGCCGTCGGGGACGTCCAGCACATCGTGCTTGACCTGCGAAGAGTAGGCGACGAGACCGCCGCGGTACCACTCGCCGGCGCCGCTGGACGCGGCCAGTGCGGCGGACACCATCCCCCCGGTGAGCGACTCGGCCACCGCGACGGTCCGGCCCGCCGACGAGGCGAGGTCGGAGATACGGGCGGCGAGGTCGTCGAGCTCGTTCGGCACCCGGGTGGGCTACCCGAGACGTGGCGGCACAATCCCGCGGCCGGCCCGCCCGGCCCCCGATGCCCACGCGGGACGGTGCGGCGACGGATACGGCAAGGTGGAGCCAGGAGCGGGAATCGGACGAGGGGGACGGTCGTGACCTGGAGCACCCGTGAGGTCGCCGAGTTGGCGGGGACCAGCCTGCGGGCGGTGCGGCACTACCACGACATCGGGCTGCTGGCCGAGCCCGATCGGCGCGCGAACGGCTACAAGCAGTACGGGGTGGCGCACCTGGTGCGGCTGCTGCGGATCAAGCGGCTCGTCGACCTCGGATTCTCGTTGGCCCAGATCTCCGAGATGAACGACGCCGACGCCCACCCGGAGGAGGCCGCCCGCGCGCTCGACGCCGAGCTGGCCGCCACCATCGAGCGGCTGCAGCAGGCCCGCACCGAGCTGGCCCTGATCCTGGACGGTGCCGCGCCCACCGACCTGCCCACCGAGTTCGCCGCGGCCGCCGACCAGCCGATGTCCGAGGCCGACCGGTCGCTCACCCTCGTCCTGCCGCGGGTGCTGGGCTCGGAGCGGCTGCAGGCCGTCGCGGACATGCTGGCCGACGCCCGCCCGGACCCGACGCAGAACCGGTTCGACACGCTCCCGGCCGACGCCGACGAGGCCACCCGCCAGGAGCTCGCCGACCGGATGGTGCCCTACATGCGCGCGCTCTACGAGACCCATCCCGGCCTGGTCGCGCCGAACACCGACGCACCCGTCGGTGAGCAGCGGGCGGAGCAGACCCTGGGCCGGGCGATGCGGGAGCTGTACAACCGCGCCCAGCTCGACGTGCTCGTGCGCGCCGGGAAGGCTCTCGCCGCGGAGCGTGGGGACGGCTGAACCGGGCCCACCGCCGGCGATCATCAGTAGTGGGGATCGGCCCGGCCGACCGATAACGCCCCCGTCCGTTCCGCGATGCGCCGTGTGCACCGTCGGATCGGTCCGATGCGCGCAGGCGCGCACGGGAACAGGGGTGGGTCGTGCTCGGGAAGATGATCGCCGCGGTGGTCGCGGTCACCGCGACCGTCGCGGGTGTGGGGCTCGTGGCGAGCGGCGGGTCGGACCAGGCCGTCGTGACCCGCATCGTCGACGGCGACACGTTCGAGGCGACCCTGGACGGCCGCAGCACCACTGTCCGGCTGCTCAACATCGACACCCCGGAGACCGTCGATCCCGACTCCACCGTCCAGTGCCTCGGCCCGGAGGCGGCCGCCCGGCTCGCCGCGCTCATCCCGGTCGGCAGCACCGTCGACCTGTCCTACGACGACGAGCGCGTCGACGGCTGGGGCCGCACCCTGGCCGGGGTGCACGACACCGGGGGCCGGCTGGTCAACGCCGAGCTCGCCCGGGAGGGACTCGGCACCGCGATGGTGGTCGGCGGCAACGATCGCTACCTCGACGAGGTCACCGAGGCCCAGGAGGAGGCGCGCGCAGCGGGCCGCGGGCTGTACGCGACGACGGTGTCCTGCACCGTCCCCGCGCAGGTGGAGCGGGCCCGCGGCACCGTCGCGGGGCTGGCACAGCGGGCGTCGTCGCCGTCGCCGGACCCGGCGCAGCTCGACGCCGCGGGCCGGGAGGCCGTCGACGCGCTGACCGTGCTGGCGGGGCTGGACGCCGACGTCCGGGCACACCGGGCGGGTGTGGCCTGGGCGGTGCTGTCCGAGCTCGACCGGGCCCGTCTGACCGGGGTCCTCGACACCGCCTCCGACGACGCCCGGACACTGCAGGTCCGTTTCGCCGAGCAGGCCTCGGACGTGCGGGAGGCACAGCGCCTGGCCGCCGAGCAGGCCGAGCGCGACCGCGTCGCCCGGGAGGAGGCGGCCCGCGCCGAGGCCGCCGCCGAGCAGGCGGCCC
>NZ_JAMXSG010000085.1:0-19471 GCF_024124365.1 Pseudonocardia sp. McavD-2-B | reverse complement strand
CCGCGCGGACGGCGGCTGCGTCGGCGTCAGCGCCGGGATGATGCGCTGGGCCAGGTCGGGCAGGGTCTCGGCCGCGGACCGGGTCTGCCCGGGAGCGGCCACCGGCAGGATGAACGTCAGCGTGTCGACGCCGTAGACCAGGGCGAGGGTGGTCTCGTCCGGCCGCTCGACGAGGACGCCGGGGACCGAGCCGACGGTGATGTCACGCGAGGCGGTGGCCGAGCCGCGCTCGGCGTTGGTGTTGAGCTGCCACTGACGGGTCGCGGACGCGGTGTCGCCGTAGCGGCCGATGTTGAGCTGGAACAGCACCGGGCCGGAGTTGCGCGCCCCGCCGAAGGCCTGGGCCTGGCCGCCCGCGCGGTAGGTGCAGGCGGTGCGCTCGGTGCGGTTCACCGACGCCTCGGGGACGCCGCGGACCGACTGGACCGACACCGACCCCAGGACCTGCCCGAACAGCGCTCCGGCCTGCTCGGGGTCCATCAGCTGCACACAGTCGGTGGGCAGCGCGATCGGGATCGGTTCCCGCCCTGCCTGGGCGGCGCCGGACTGCTCGGCCGGGAACGTCGGGACCGCGATCCCGGTGTCCCCGGATGCCGTGCCGCATCCGGCGAGGACCGCGGCGAGCAGGACGCCCGCGAGTGCGGACCGCCCGCGACGCAGGAACGTGCGGTCGTGGGACAGGGACTCGCCGGAACGCGTCCGGCGGACGGTACGGCCGGCCATGCACCCAATCTAGGCCGACCCGAAGATCGACTCCGGACGGCTGCGCGCGCCGTGACCAACCGCAGCCGAACCGTGATCTGCACCTGGCGTGTCCGCTCTGACACGCCGGGCGACGTGAACGGGCGTCGCCCGGGGCCCGTAGGGGCCCGGCAACGGGCCGGGCCCCGGTGACCGTGACGGTCACCGGGGCCCGGTGTGGTGCTGGTGGCCGGTCCGCACGGGACCGGCCGGGGGTGATCAGGCCCCGCCGGAGAGCTTCTCCCGCAGCGCGGCGAGCTGCTCGTCGCTGGCGAGCGAACCACCCGACTCGGCCTGGCCACCGCCACCGCCGCCGGTCGACCGGTCCTCGTCACCGCCGGAGGAGTAGTTCGCCGGCGCGATGTCGTTGCCGCCCTCCGCCTCGGCCTCGGCGGCCTTGCGGATCTGCGCCATGTGCTGGTCGTAGCGGGCCTGCGCCTCGGCGTACTGCTTCTCCCAGGCCGCGCGGGCCTCGTCGAAGCCTTCCTTCCAGTCGCCGGAGTCGACGTCGAAGCCCTCGGGGTAGATGTAGTTCCCCTGGTCGTCGTACTCGGCGGCCATGCCGTAGCGGGTCGGGTCGAACTCGGTGTCGACCGTCATGCCCTCGTTGGCCTGCTTCAGCGACAGCGAGATGCGACGGCGGTCGAGATCGATGTCGATGACCTTGACCATCGCGTCGTCGCCGACCTGGACGACCTGCTCCGGGATCTCGACGTGGCGCTCGGCCAGCTCGGAGATGTGGACCAGTCCCTCGATGCCCTCCTCGACGCGCACGAACGCGCCGAACGGGACGAGCTTGGTGACCTTGCCCGGCACGATCTGACCGATCGCGTGGGTCCGGGCGTACAGGCGCCACGGGTCCTCCTGGGTCGCCTTCAGCGACAGGGAGACGCGCTCGCGGTCCAGGTCGACGTCGAGGACCTCGACGGTGACCTCCTGGCCGACCTCGACGACCTCGCTCGGGTGGTCGATGTGCTTCCAGGACAGCTCGGAGACGTGCACCAGACCGTCGACCCCGCCCAGGTCGACGAACGCACCGAAGTTGACCACCGAGGAGACGACGCCCTTGCGGACCTGACCGCGCTGCAGCTGGTTGAGGAACTCGCTGCGGACCTCGGACTGGGTCTGCTCGAGCCAGGCGCGGCGGGACAGGACCACGTTGTTGCGGTTCTTGTCCAGCTCGATGATCTTGGCCTCGATCTTGCGACCGACGTAGGGCTGCAGGTCCCGCACGCGGCGCATCTCGACCAGCGAGGCCGGGAGGAAGCCGCGGAGCCCGATGTCCAGGATCAGGCCGCCCTTGACGACCTCGATGACGGTGCCCTCGACCGGCTCGTCGGCCTCCTTGAGCGCCTCGATCGTGCCCCAGGCGCGCTCGTACTGCGCGCGCTTCTTGGACAGGATCAGCCGGCCCTCCTTGTCCTCCTTCTGGAGGACGAGGGCCTCGACGAACTCGCCGACCTCGACGACCTCGGCGGGGTCGACGTCGTGCTTGATCGACAGCTCACGCGAGGGGATGACGCCCTCGGTCTTGTAGCCGATGTCGAGCAGGACCTCGTCACGGTCGACCTTGACGATGGTGCCCTCGACGATGTCGCCATCGTTGAAGTACTTGATCGTCTGGTCGATGGCGGCGAGGAAGTCCTCCTCCGACCCGATGTCGTTGATAGCGACCTGCGGCGTGGTCGGGGCGGCGGTGGTGTCGGTGGACATGTAGTGAGGTGCTCCGATGGATTTCTCTGGCATGGTCGGCCCGGTCGGCTCTGCTGCAGCAGCGCGCCCCGGTTCTGGTACGTGTAGCTGTGACGTTGTAACAGTCACCCTCTGGCGTCGATTCCCGTGGTCGGGAACATCGGTGCACGGACATCCGCGAGATCGGCGCTGGAGTGGCGCCGCGCGGTCGGCCGACACGTTGACCACGGTGCGGGAAGAATGCTACGCGGCCCGCAAACCCCCCGGCAATGCGGGTCCGCCATCCGCGGGAGCGCATGCGCTTGCGACGATCGGGTGGTCATGAGCAGCCGCGACGAGTACTTCTCCGCCGAGGACACCGTGGGGACCGCCGGTGTCGCCCGGCGCCGCGTCGGCAGCGCCGAGTCCGAGGCGGCCGGGCGCCGCTGGTGGGACGCCGACGCCGACGACTACCTGGCCGAACACGGTTCCGACATCGGCGACGAGGCGTTCGTCTGGTGCCCGGAGAACCTGCACGAGGACGAGGCGGGCCTGCTCGGCCCGCCGGCGGACCTGGTCGGGAAGCGGGTGCTGGAGCTGGGCGCCGGCTCCGCCCCGTGCAGCCGGTGGCTGGCCCGCCGCGGGGCGCACCCGGTCGCGCTCGACGTCTCCGGCGGGATGCTGCGCCACGCGGCCCGGCTGAACGACGCGCTCGGGCTGCCGGTGCCGCTCGTGCAGGCCGGCGCCGAGCACCTGCCGTTCGCCGACGCCACGTTCGACCACGCCTGCTCGGCGTTCGGGGCGATCCCCTTCGTCGCCGACCCGGGTCGGGTCATGCGCGAGGTGCACCGGGTGCTGCGTCCCGGCGGGCGCTGGGTGTTCGCGGTGAACCACCCGATGCGCTGGGTCTTCCCCGACGACCCCGGCGAGCAGGGGCTCACCGTCGTCCAGTCCTACTTCGACCGGACCCCGTACCTGGAGGTCGACGGCGACGGCCGGGCCACCTACGTCGAGCACCACCGCACGCTCGGCGACCGGGTGCGCGATGTCGTCGCCGCCGGCCTGGTGCTCGACGACCTGGTCGAGCCGGAGTGGCCGGAGGGCCACGAGCGGGTGTGGGGACAGTGGTCGCCGCTGCGCGGCGCGCTGTTCCCCGGCACCGCGATCCTCGTGACCCACCGGCCGGGCTGAGCCGTCAGACCTCGAGGACCGCGCCGGTCTCCAGGTCGTAGCGGGCACCGATGATCGTGAGGTGGTTGTTGCAGACCGCCCCCGACAGCGACGGGTCGGACGTCAGCTGCGCGACGACCCGGCGGACGTTGGCGTCGACCGCGCCGGCCACGGCGCCCTCGCCCTCGCCCTCGCACACCGGGACGATGTCGCCGACCAGCGCACCCAGCGTCGACGGCGCCGGCGCGGGCTGCCCGGCGGCGACCGACACGGCAGCCTTCACCGCACCGCACTGGGAGTGGCCGAGCACCACCAGCAGCGGGATGCCCAGCGCCCCGGCGCCGAACGCCAGCGTGCCGAGCACCGCGTCGTCGACGACCTGACCGGCCGTCCGCACCACGAACAGGTCTCCCAGCCCCAGGTCGAACACCAGCTCCGCCGGGACGCGGGAGTCCGAGCAGGAGAGGATCATCGCGGCCGGGGTCTGCCCCGCCACGGCGGCGGCGCGCTCCTCGGCGGACCGTCGCGGGTCCTCGCGCTCGTCGCGCTGCCAGCGCCCGTTGCCCTCCAGCATCATCTGCCACGCCTGGGCCGCGGTCGGCCTGCTGTCGTTCGCCATAGGGTCTCCCTCGGTCGGCTTCTCACCGACCAAGATCGGCGAACGGGTCCGTGCGGGCAAGCATGCACGCCGCCGCACCCCTCCCGTGTGACGAGACCCGCACGGCCGGCGGCCCGGGCCGTCTCGAGCCACTCCGCCCGGCCGGCGGCCGGGTCGTGGCGGGCACCGGCGCCCGGGACCACGGGGCGCCACGTCGTCCCGGGCGGCGGCGCGTCGTAGGGTCGGCGGGTGCCGATCACCCCCGACCAGCTGCCGGAGCTGAGCTCCGAGCACGCCGACGAGCAGCTCACCGACCGGATGGGCATCGAGATCCTCGAGGCCGACCTCGACGAGGTCGTCGGCCGGATGCCCGTCGCGGGCAACCGCCAGCCCTACGGGCTGCTCCACGGCGGCGCCAGCGGCGTCCTCGCCGAGACCCTCGGGTCGACCCTGTCCGCGCTGCACGCGCTGCCCGAGCGGTTCCCGGTCGGGCTGGAGCTGGCCTGCACCCACCACCGTTCCGCCACGTCGGGCTGGGTCACCGGGACCGCGCGGCCGATCCACGTCGGACGGTCCACGTCGACCACCGAGATCGTCCTCGTCGACGACGACGGCCGTCGCGTCTGCACCGCGAAGCTGACCTGTCTGCACCGCGACACACGACCGCCGGTGACCTGACGCTCGCCCTGCGGCACCGTCGCGTTACGTCTCGGCTACGTCCTGGTCCGAGACGTCCGTACCAGTTCTCTCCTCGGCTACGTTCGCCCCCATCACCCATCAGGGTGTCGCACAGAGTCGTGTCCGACGACCCCACCGAGGACGAACGTTGTCACCACCCCCGCTCCCGCGCCGACCGCGCGCCGATCGCGCGGCCACCCCGCCCGTCGGTGCGTCCCGGCCCTCCCCGATCCCCACGACCGCCCGGTGGCTGGTGGGCCTGCTCATCACCCTGCTGGGCGCGCTCGTCCTGTCCGGGACGGCCGCCGCGGCGACCGCCCCCGCCGGCCCCGTACCGGCCTCCCCCGGTGCGGTCGCCCCGTTCCAGCAGGCGGACGGCATCGACGTCAGCGGCACGCTGCGGAACCAGGACGGTCAGCCGCTGCCGGACGTACGCATCACCGCCGAGCGCGACGGTGCGCCGGCCGGTGAGACCCGCTCCGAGGCCAACGGCCGCTGGACCCTGACGGTCCCCGGCGCGGGCTCGTACCTGTTCCGGCTCGACGAGGCCTCGCTGCCGCCCGGCACCGAGGTCCTGCAGGGCGAGACCACCCGCGAGGTGACCGCCGGATCGCTGAACACCGTGGTGTTCCGCTTCGGCGCCGAGGTCGAGGGCACCGACACCGGCGGGTTCGCGACCTTCCTGCGGCTGCTCGTCGACGGCATCCGGTTCGGCCTGGTCATCGGCATCTCGGCGGTCGGCCTGTCGCTGATCTTCGGCACCACCGGCCTGACGAACTTCGCGCACGGCGAGATGGTCACCATCGGCGCCGTCATCGCCTGGTTCATCAACGTCGGCGGCGGCGTGCAGCTGATCCCCGCGACGATCGTCGCGATGCTCATCGGCGCCCTGCTGGGCGCCGCGAACGAGCTCGGCATCTGGCGGCGGCTGCGCCGGCGGGGCGCCGGGCTGATCGCCCAGCTCGTCGTCTCCATCGGCCTGTCGATCGCGCTGCGCTACCTCGTGCTGATCATCTTCGGTGGCCGGTCGGAGTCCTTCGCCGACTACACCGGGCAGACCGTCCGGAACTACGGCCCGGTCGCGCTGACCGACAAGGACCTGTCGGCCATCGTCATCGCGATCGTCGTCCTCGTCGCGGTCGCGCTGCTGCTCCAGAAGACCCGGATCGGCAAGGCCATGCGCGCGGTGTCCGACAACCGGGACCTCGCCGCGTCGTCGGGCATCGATGTCGACCGCGTGGTGCTGTTCGTCTGGATGCTGGGTGGGGCGCTGGCCACCCTCGGCGGCGTGCTGTTCGCGCTGTCGGAGCTGTCCTCCACCGTCCAGTACGAGATGGGCTTCCGCCTGCTGCTGCTCATGTTCGCCGGCGTCATCCTCGGCGGCCTCGGCACCGCCTACGGCGCACTGCTCGGCTGCCTGATCGTCGGCATCCTGGTGCAGCTCTCGACGCTGGTGCTGCCGCTGGATCTCAAGTACCTGGGCGGGCTGGCCGTGCTGATCGTGATCCTCGTGTTCCGGCCGCAGGGCCTGCTCGGGTCCCGGGCACGGATCGGCTGAGGGGGCGGACATGATCGACTTCGGACAGCTCCTCACGGTCGGGCTCTCGCAGCTGATCGGCCCCTCGGCCATCTTCTTCGCGCTGCTGGCCCTCGGCCTCAACATCCACTTCGGCTACACCGGGCTGCTCAACTTCGGCCAGATCGGCTTCGCGCTGGTCGGCGCCTACGGCATGGGCATCTCGGTCGCGAACTACGGCGCCCCGCTCTGGCTGGGCGTCCTCATCGGCATGGCCTGCGGGGTCGCGCTCGCCCTGGTGCTCGGCATCCCGACGCTGCGGCTGCGCGCGGACTACCTGGCGATCGTGACGATCGCGGCGTCGGAGATCCTGCGCCTGATCACCCGGTCGACCTCGCAGACCGGGTTCACCGGCGGCACCCAGGGCCTCACCGGGTTCGCCGACTCCTTCGCCCGCGCCAACCCGTTCGGCACCGGCACCTACGACTTCGGGGTGCTGTCGCTGCGGGGGCCGGACCTCTGGTCGATCCTGGTCGGCTGGACGGTCGTCGGGCTGTGCGTGCTCCTCACCTGGCTGCTCGTGCGCAGCCCGTGGGGCCGCGTGCTCAAGGCGATCCGGGAGGACGAGGACGCCGCCCGCGCGCTGGGCAAGAACGTCTTCGCCTACAAGATGCAGGCGCTCGCCCTCGGCGGGGTGTTCGGCGCGCTGGGCGGCATCGTGTTCGCCCTGGCGACCCAGTCGCTGACGCCGGACTTCTACTCGCCGCCGCAGACCTTCTTCGCCTACGCCGCGCTCATCCTGGGCGGCGCGGGACGGGTCTTCGGCCCGGTGGTCGGCGCGATGGCGTTCTGGTTCCTGCTGTCGGTCGCCGACGCGTTCCTGCGCCAGGCGACGGCCGGGGAGTCGCCGCTGCTGCCGTTCATCTCCTCCCAGGACGTCGGCGCGATCCGCTTCGTGCTCGTCGGCCTGTTCCTGGGCCTCATGATGGTGTTCCGACCACAGGGCATCTTCGGACGCCGCAGGGAGGTGCTGGGCGATGGCCGCTGAGGACACGACCCCCGACCCGACCGTGACCGACCCGGCCCGCACGCTCACCGGCGTCGCCCCGGAGCCGGGCGTCGCCAAACCGGACCCGGTGCTCACCGTGGACGGCGTGACCCGCACGTTCGGCGGCCTGAAGGCCGTCGACGTCGCCCACCTGGAGTTCGAGCGCGGCGCCATCACCGGCCTCATCGGCCCCAACGGCGCCGGAAAGACGACCCTGTTCAACCTGCTGACCGGGTTCGACCGGGCCGACACGGGCTCCTGGATCTACGAGGGCACCCCCCTGCAGAAGCTGCCGCCGCACCGGGTGGCCCGCAAGGGCGTCGTCCGCACGTTCCAGCTCACCAAGGCCCTCGCGGGCATGACGGTGCTGGAGAACATGAAGCTCGGCGCGGTCGGGCAGCGCGGCGAGAGCTTCCTCGGCGCGCTGTTCACCGGCTGGGGGGCGCAGGAACGGCGGATCACCGAGCAGGCCCGCGAGCTGCTGGCCCGCTTCAAGCTCGACACCAAGGCCGAGGACCTGGCCGGGTCACTGTCCGGCGGGCAGCGCAAGCTGCTCGAGATGGCGCGGGCCCTGATGATGGACCCGAAGGTCGTCATGCTCGACGAGCCGATGGCCGGGGTGAACCCGGCGCTCACCCAGAGCCTGCTGGGGCACGTGAAGTCGCTGCGCGACGAGGGCATGAGCGTCGTGTTCGTCGAGCACGACATGGACGTCATCCGGGACATCTCCGACTGGGTCGTCGTCATGGCCCAGGGGCAGGTGATCGCGGAGGGGCCGCCCTCGGCGCTGTCGTCGAACCAGGCCGTCGTCGACGCCTACCTCGGTTCGCACCACGACCAGGTCCTCGAGTTCGACGAGCACGGCAACCCGGTCGGGCAGACCGCGGAGATCGTCGCCGAGATGGAGGCCGCCGAGATCGAGGGCTCCCTCGCCGACGACGGCACCGGCACGGCCCACCCGGATCAGGAGGGGAAGCGCACATGAGCGAGCAGGCACCCGGCGCCGACCGGGCCATGACACCGGAGCAGGCCGCCACTTCGGAGGTCCACCGCGAGCTCGCCGAGGGCGCCGTGCTGCGGGTCGACACCCTCGTCGCCGGGTACGTGCCGGGCGTCGACATCCTGACCGGCAGCGACTTCTTCCTCCGCGACGGCGAGATCGTCGGCATCATCGGGCCCAACGGCGCCGGCAAGTCGACGCTGCTCAAGGCCATGTTCGGGCTGATCCCCGTGCGCAGCGGCACGGTCCGGCTGCGCGACGCCGAGATCACCGGGGCCAAGGCGCACGCCCTGGTCACCAAGGGGCTCGGCTACGTCCCGCAGCGCGACAACGTGTTCCCCTCGCTCTCGATCGAGGAGAACATGCAGATGGGCGTGTTCCTCCGGCCGAAGACGTTCGCGACCCGCTTCGACGTCGTCGCGGACCTGTTCCCGATGCTGGGGCAGCGCCGGAAGATCAAGGCGGGGTCCCTGTCCGGCGGCGAGCGCCAGATGGTCGCGATGGGACGGGCCCTGATGATGGAACCGTCGGTGCTGCTGCTCGACGAGCCGTCGGCGGGCCTGTCCCCGATGCTCCAGGACGAGGTGTTCGTCCGCTGCAAGCGCATCAACGCGGCCGGGGTCTCGGTCATCATGGTGGAGCAGAACGCCCGTCGCTGCCTGCAGATCTGCGACCGCGGCTACGTGCTCGACCAGGGCCGCGCGGCCTACACGGCGGGCGGCCGCGACCTGCTGAACGACCCGAAGGTCATCGAGCTGTACCTGGGGACGCTGGCCGGCAGCAGCGAGAAGAAGTGACCTGACGCGCCGGTCCCGCGACGGCCCCGTTCCCCCACCCACGGGGGGCGGGGCCGTCGTGTTCCCGGCGCCGGTCCACCGGGACCACCGGGCCGGTGCGCACCGGGTGCCGCCCGGGCGTGGTGCCCTGCGTCGCGCCGGGTGCCGGGCCGGGGCATCGTCCCGCCGGTGGGGCCCGGCCGGTCCCGAGCACGACGAGGGGGCGGGCCGTGGCGGCCCGCCCCCTCGTGTCGGTGCGTGTGGTGCGGTGTGTCAGCCCTGGGCGCCGACCCGGACGTAGGTGGTCGCCGCCTCGTCGATCTGGTTCTGGCCGTTGAAGGTCTGGACCCCGTAAGACCCGGAGCCCGGCTCACCGGCGTCGGTGAAGTCGAGCGTGCCGGTGGCGCCGTCGTAGTCGACGTCACCGCCCCGGTCGAGGATCGCCTTGCAGCCGGCGAAGTCGGTGCACTTCTCGCCGTCCTTGGTGATCCCGTTGATCTGGGTCGCGATGTCCGCACCGTTGGTCGACTTCGCGGCCTCGGCGGCCAGCGCCGAGACCAGGACGGCGTCGTAGGACTCCGCCGCGTAGTTGAAGTCGGTCAGGCTCGGGTCCTGCGCGGTGAGCCGCTGCCGGAAGTCGCCCGACAGCTCGGTGAGCGGCAGAGTGCCCTTCATCCCGTTCAGCAGGCCCGCGGGCAGTCCCTCGCCCAGGGCGTTGCCCATGTTGCCGTCGGTGCCGTACACGGCCTTCTGGGCCGGTCCGATCTGCACCTCGCTCATGCGCGACAGGATCCGCTTGGACTCGTCGAAGCCGATGACCGCGACGGAGTCCGGGTTGAACTGGGCGACCTGGTCGATCTCGGGGTTGAACGACGCCGCGTTCGGGTCGTAGATGATCTTGGTGATCTGGTCCTGCGGGATGCCGGCGGAGACCAGGTTGCGCTCGGCGCTGTCCGCCAGGCCCGAGCCGTACGGGTCGTTGCGGGCGAGCAGCGCGACCCGCTGGCCACCGTCGGAGGTGATCAGCTGCGCGAGCGCCTGCCCCTGCAGGACGTCCGGCGGCGCGGTCCGGAAGTACAGGCCGCGGTCCTGCCAGCAGGTGAACTCGTCGGAGGTGTTGGCCGGCGAGAACTGGACGACACCCGCACCGGTGATCTTGTCGATGACCAGCTTCGACACACCCGACGCGGCCGCACCGACGATGACCTGCGTCCCGGCGCTGAGCTGTCGGTCGACGGTCTGGTTCGCGATGTCGGTGGTGTCGTCACCCGAGTCACCGCGCAGGTGCTGGACCGGGTTGCCGAGGACTCCCCCGGCAGCATTGATCTCCTCGACCGCCACGTCCACCCCCGCGAACTCGGGCGGACCGAGGAACGCCAGGCTCCCGGTCTCCGGCAGCAGGGAGCCGATCTTCAGCGGCGCGGTGCTGGGATTGCCGGTGGCCTGTGCCTGCGGCGGGGTGCATGCCTGCCCCGCGGCGGCGGGCTCCTCCGAGCCGCCGGTGGCCCCGCCGGAACCGGTGTCCCCGCCACCGCATCCGGCCAGTACCAGCGACGCCGCCCCGGCGAGGGCGGCGAGTCGCCACGTCGTTCGCGTCATTCGAATCCCCTTCGGTTCTCCGCCCGCCCGAAGCAGCGCGGGAGGATGGCGGAAAAGTAGTACGCCCGAACCAGGAAAGGGGACACCGTCACCACTCGTGACAGGAATGTGATCCGACGACACCAGCGTGACACAAGTGGATCTTTTCCGGTGCCCGGACGGGCACATTCGGTAACCGGAATGGTCTCGTGATGCATCGGAACGGGGCACCGGCCCCGTCGACGGACCGTCGGCCGGCGGAGCCCGGCAGGGTGACCCACCGGCCGGCACGGACGACGCCGGCCCCGCCGCGCGGTGCGCGACGGGGCCGGAACGACGGTGCCGGGCGGCGGTGGTCGACCACCGCCTGTGTCTCAGGAGGACTTGGCCGGAGCCAGCCCCTCGACGACCGCCTCGGCGACGGCCTTCATGGTCGTCCGGCGGTCCATCGCGGTGCGCTGGATCCAGCGGAAGGCCTCCGGCTCGGACATCTTCTGTGCGGTCATGAGCAGGCCCTTGGCCCGGTCGACGACCTTGCGGGTCTCGAACCGCTCGTTGAGCGAGGCGACCTCGTCCTCGAGCGCCTTCTTCTCGGCGAACCGGGAGACGGCGAGCTCGATGGCCGGGACGAGCTCGTGCCGGGCGAACGGCTTGACCAGGTAGGCCATGGCGCCGGCGTCGCGGGCGCGCTCGATCAGCTCGCGCTGGCTGAACGCGGTCAGCATGACGACCGGCGCGATCTTCTCCTCGACGATGGTCGACGCCGCCTCGATGCCGTCCTTCTTGGGCATCTTGACGTCCATGATCACCAGGTCGGGCTTCAGCTCGCGGGCCTGGGTGATGGCGGCCTCGCCGTCACCGGCCTCACCGGCGATGCGGTAGCCCTCCTCGGAGAGCATCTCGGCCAGGTCCATGCGGATCAGCGCCTCGTCCTCGACGACCAGCACCCGCCACCCGGGCTGCGGGCCGTCCTCGGCCGGCGTCTCTGCGGGAACGTTGTCGGTCACCGGAGAACTCCTTCATCGGTCAGTGGGGTGTCCGGATCGCCCAGGCTACCGGCGGTACGGGTGCACAGCCGAACCACTTCGGCCTTTCGTGTGCGGAAACACGCTCCGCCGGCCGCATTACCCGTCCGATCGGGCAGGGGCGGCGGTGCTCACGCCGTCGGGCCGAGCGCAGCGTCCGGCGCGGCGACGGCGTCACGTCGCGCGACCGACGGCGAGGTCGCGTGCGCCGGCCGGTGCGCGATCCCCAGCCGGTCCGGGGCCGCCTCGGCGAGCCGCATGACGGTCGTCGGAGGTGGTGCCGGGGAGCCGGCGCGGAGTGGCGTATCCGCGCACGGAACCGTCGGACGGGCGGGCCCGGACACCGTTCGTGGCGCGGCAGCCGCCGGAAGGGGGCGGTCGCGCAGGACGCGGTCGGGGCGGGCGCCGACGATGTGGCGCCGCCATTGCCGAGCAGGATCGGGCGGGTGTGCCCCATCCCGTCCACCCGGAGGAACATGCAGGCCAGAAGGTGGGGGCACCCCGGGACGCGGGGCCCGCAGCCGTGGGCCGACACGTCTCTCAGATCGACGAATGGTGCCCCCGGTGGGATTCGAACCCACACTGTACGGTGTTTGAGACCGCTTTCTCTGCCAGTTGGAATACGAGGGCGAAAGCAATTCGTTGAATTCTGTTGTGAACCGATCCTAGCGGGTTCCGGGCAACCCGCGGCAGCCGACCCGCCTCACACCGGCCAGCTCAGGAACCGGCTGCGCGGCGGCCCGTCCCCGAGCACGTGCAGCACCCCACCCGGTGCCGGGACGGGGTCGCTACCCCCGGTCCCGGGCACGTCCGGCCAGCGCAGGGCGGGCGCCACCGAGGGGGCGACGACGAGCGGGTGCCCGGCGAACGTCGTCGCCAGCGGGGTGTGGACGTGCCCGCACACCACCAGCGTCGGGTCGCTGCGCGCGGCGAGCAGGGCCTCGAACACACCGGCCTCGAGCAGCCGCATCCCGTCGAGGACCGGGTGCCCGACCGCGACCGGCGGGTGGTGCAGGGCGACCAGCAGCGGCGCGGGATCCCGGACGGCCTCGGCGAGCAGGGCGACCGCGGCGTCGGACAGCGCGCCGTGCGGCGCCCCGGGGACGAGGGTGTCGAGCAGCGCGACGGTGGTCCCGCCGGTGCGGTGCAGCCGGTCGCCCACCGGTCCGACGGCGTCGGCCATCGCGGCGCGGTCGTCGTGGTTGCCGGGCACGTGCAGCGCGCCGAGGCCGTCGAGCAGCCGTGCGGCGGAGGAGTAGGCCTCGGGGGCGCCGTCGTCGGCGAGGTCGCCGGTGACGAGCACGACGTCCGGCGCCGGGTCCAGCGCCCGGACCCCCGCGACGGCGCGGGCGGCCCGGCCGTCGGTGTCCGGGCGGCCGAGGTGCAGGTCCGAGAGCTGGACGACGGTGGTCACCGCGGGATCCGCTCCAGCAGGGCGGCCGCCTCCATGTGGTGGGTCATCGGGAACGCGTCGAACGCCCGCAGCGCGGCGGTGCGGTACCCGGCGGCGGCGAACAGGGACAGGTCGCGGGCCAGCGCGGCCGGGTCGCAGGCGATGTGCACGATCCGCTGCGGGGCGCGGGCGGCGAGGTCGCGCACCGCGGCCTTCCCGAGCCCGGCGCGCGGCGGGTCGGTGACCACGACGTCGGGGTCGGGGCCGAGCCGGCTGATCTCGCGCTCGGCGCGGCCGCGGACGAACTGGACCTGCGGCAGGTCGGCGAGCGCGGAGGCGCCGTCGGCGACCGCGGACGCGGCGGACTCGACGACCAGCACGGTCCCCGACTCCCCCACCTGGCCGGCGAGGACCGAGCCGAGCAGCCCGACGCCGCCGTAGAGGTCCCAGGCGACGCCACCGGTGGGGGCGTCGGCCCAGTCGCGCACGACGGACGCGAGGGTGTCCGGCAGCGCCGGGTGGACCTGCCAGAACGTGCCGGCCGACAGCTCCCAGGTGCGGTCCGCGGCGTGCACGGTCGCGCCGGAGCCGACCCGGGCGGCGCCGTCGCCGACGACGGTGACGTCGAGCTCGGAGTCGGGCCGGAAGCGGCGCTCCAGCACCGGCGGCAGCGCACCCGCCGGGACGAGCGGGCAGTCTCCGATCTCGCACACGTCGTGGCTGCGGTGGGCGCGCAGGCCGGGGACGCCGTCGTCGTCGACGGCCAGCCGCACCCGGGTGCGCCAGCCGAGCGGACCGCCGGGGAGCTCCTCGACCTCGACGGCGGCGAGGTCGGCGGTGGCGACGACCGCGGCGCCGGCGCCGAGGCGCTCCAGCTGCTCGCGCAGGACCGTCGTCTTCAGGGCGCGCTGGGTGGCGTGGTCGGTGTGCTGGAAGTCGCAGCCGCCGCAGCCCCCGGGACCGGCCCACGGGCAGGCGGGCTCGACCCGGTCCGGGGACGCCTCCAGCACGGCGACGGCGTCGGCGCGGCAGAACGCCCCGCCCGGGTCGTCGGTGACCACCGCACGGACCAGCTCACCGGGCAGTGCGTGCCGGACGAACACGACCCGGCCACCGTCCCCGTCGCGGGCCACGCAGTGGCCGCCGTGCGCGACGGGGCCGACCCGCAGCTCCAGCATGCGGTCGGTCCAGTCGGTCGCCGTGTCGGCGTTCACCGGTTCTCCTTCCTCGTCACCCGGGGTGCGGACGGGGTGCCGCCACCCGTCCCGACGCCCGCGCCGTCGCGGCGTTCGCCGGGTAGCTGCTCCATGCCCGGGTAGCCGCGCCGGGACGCTCCCGGCGCCTGCAGCGGCGACAGCGCCCGTGTGCGCGACGACGACGGCAGCTGCCACGGCACGCTGGTCACCATCACCCCCGGCTGGAACAGCAGCCGCGTCTTGAGCCGCAGCGCGCTCTGGTTGTGCAGCACCTGCTCCCACCAGTGTCCGACGACGTACTCCGGGATGTAGACGGTGACGACGTTGCGCGGGGAGTCGGTGCGGATGCGCTTGACGTAGTCCAGCACGGGCCGGGTGATCTCCCGGTAGGGCGACTCGACGACCTTCAGCGGGACCGGCAGGTTCCGCTTGTGCCACTGCTCGACGAGCTTCTTGGTCTCGGAGTCGTCGACGTTGACGGTGACCGCCTCGAGGATGTCCGGGCGGGTCGCGCGGGCGTAGGCCAGCGCCCGCAGGGTCGGCTTGTGCAGCGTCGAGACCAGGACGACGGCGTGGTTGCGCGAGGGCAGGACGTCGTCGGACTCGTCGGCGACCAGCGCGGCGGCGACCCGGTCGTAGTGGAGCTGGATCATCCGCATCAGCACGAAGAACCCGCCCATCGCGACGATCGCGATCCAGGCGCCGAGGGCGAACTTCGTGACGAGCACCGTGACCAGCACGACGCCGGTCATGCAGGCGCCGAACCCGTTGATCGACTGGGCGCGGCGCATCCGGCGGCGTTCGGACGCCGAGGGGTCCAGCGCGAGCTCCCGGTTCCAGTGCCGGACCATCCCGGCCTGGGACAGCGTGAACGACACGAACACGCCGACGGTGTAGAGCGGGATGAGCCGGGTGACCTCGGCCTGGAACCCGACGACCAGCAGGATCGCGAACAGCGCGAGCGCGACGATGCCGTTGGAGAACGCGAGCCGGTCGCCACGGGTGTGCAGCTGGCGGGGCAGGTAGCGGTCCTGGGACAGGATCGAGCCCAGCACCGGGAAGCCGTTGAACGCGGTGTTCGCGGCGAGGACCAGGATCAGCGCCGTCATCACGATGACGAAGAAGTAGCCCGGCGGGAAGTTGTCGAACACGGCGTCGGCGAGCTGGGCGATCATGGTGTGCTGCTCGTAGCCGGGCGGCGCGTCGGGGAACTGGCGGGCCGGGTCCTCGGCGATCTGGACGTGGGTGAGCTGGGCCAGGGCGATCAGCCCCATGAACAGCGACACCGACATCACGCCGAGCAGCAGCAGCGTGGTGGCCGCGTTCCTCGACTTCGGCTTGCGGAAGGCGGGCACCCCGTTGGAGATCGCCTCGACACCGGTCAGCGCGGCGGCGCCCTGGGTGAAGCTGCGCAGCACGAGCAGCACGAGCGCCAGGCCGGTGAACGCGTCGCCCTCGGCGACCAGGCGCAGGTCGGCACTCTCCGCCCGCACGGAGTCGCCGAGGATCAGCACCCGGGTCAGGCCCCAGATGATCATCGTCGCGACGCCGATGACGAAGGCGTAGACCGGGATCGCGAAGGCCGCGCCGGACTCGCGGATGCCGCGCAGGTTGATCGCGGTGAGCACGACGATCGCCGACACCGCGAACAGCACCTTGTGCTCGGCGACGAACGGCACCAGCGCACCGATGTTGGCCGCGGCCGCGGAGATCGAGACGGCGACGGTGAGGGTGTAGTCGACGAGCAGGGCGCTGGCGACGGTCAGTCCGGCGTTCTTGCCGAGGTTCACCGTCGCGACCTCGTAGTCGCCCCCGCCGGAGGGATAGGCGCGGACGTTCTGCCGGTAGCTGGCCACGACCGTCAGCAGGACGACGACAACGGCGAGACCGATCCACGGCGACATCGCGTACGAGGCGACACCGGCGACCGACAGGGTCAGGAAGATCTCCTCGGGGGCGTAGGCGACCGACGACATGGCGTCGGAGGCGAACACGGGGAGGGCGATCCGCTTCGGGAGCAGGGTGCTGGTCAGGCGGTCGCTGCGCTGCGGTCGTCCGACCACGAGCCGCTTGAGAGCGACGGCGAGCTTGGACACGGGGCGCAGCCTATGCCCCCGCTCCGGTGCGCTTCGCGATAGCGTTCACTCCGCGTCGTCGGCGTCCGCGTCGCCGCGTACAGAAGGAACGAATCGTACATCCCGGGCCCCCCACCCGGCGGAAGGACCCCTGACGCCATGCACGTCGTGATCATGGGATGTGGCCGCGTCGGCGCGTCCCTGGCCTCGGGCCTGGAGCGGCTCGGCCACGAGGTCGCGGTGATCGACCGCGACCCGCAGGCCTTCCGCAGGCTCGGCCCGGACTTCCGCGGGCGCCAGGTCGTCGGTTTCGGCTTCCACCGCAGCGTCCTCGACGAGGCCGGGCTGGAGTCCGCCGACGCGTTCGCCGCCGTCTCCTCCGGGGACAACTCCAACATCATCGCCGCCCGGGTGGCGCGCGAGAGCTACGGCGTCGGCAAGGTCGTCGCCCGGATCTACGACGCCAAGCGCGCCGCGGTGTACGAGCGTCTGGGCATCCCGACGGTCGCGACCGTCCCGTGGACGACCGACCGGCTGCTGCGCATGCTCCTGCCCGACGGCGTCGCCACCGCCTGGCGCGAGCCGACCGGCACCGTGGCCGTCCTGCCGCTGCCGCTGCACGAGGACTGGGTGGGGCGCCCGATCCGGGACCTGGAGCGGGCGACGAACTCGCGGGTCGCGTTCATCGTGCGGTTCGGCACCGGGGTGCTGCCGACCAAGGACACCACCGTGCAGCACGAGGACACCGTCTACGTGGCGGCGGTCTCGGGCACGGTCAGCGACGTGACGGCGGCCGCCGCGGCGCCGCCCGAGGAGGACTGATGCGGGTCGCGATCGCGGGGGCGGGCGCCGTCGGGCGGTCCATCGCGCTGGAACTGGTCGAGTCCGACCACCGGGTCATGCTGATCGAGCGCGAGCTGACCCACATCGACCCGAACGCCGTCCCCGAGGCCGAGTGGGTGCACGCCGACGCCTGCGAGCTGTCCTCGCTGGAGGACGCCGGCATCGAGGGCTGCGACGTCGTGATCGCCGCGACCGGCGACGACAAGGTCAATCTGGTGGTCTCGCTGCTGGCGAAGACCGAGTTCGGGGTCCGCCGGGTGGTGGCACGGGTGAACGACCCGCGCAACGAGTGGCTGTTCGGGGAGAACTGGGGCGTCGACGTCGCGGTGTCGACGCCGCGGCTGCTGGCGGCGCTGGTCGAGGAGGCCGTCGCCGTGGGTGACCTGGTGCGGTTGCTGACGCTGCGCCAGGGGCAGGCGAACCTCGTCGAGGTGACGCTGCCCGAGGACACCCCGCTGGCCGGGCGGCCGGTGCGGGTGCTGGAGCTGCCGACGGACTCGGCGCTGGTGACGATCCTGCGCGGCGGCCGGGTGATCGTGCCCCAGCCCGACGACGCCCTGGAGGGCGGCGACGAGCTGCTGTTCGTGGCGACGACGGCGGTCGAGGAGGACATCCGCGCCGCCCTCATGTGACCCTGCCCGGGACCGGCGCGCGGGCGTCGCGCGCCGGTGCGGGTCAGGCGGACGCGGTGCGGGCGCGCTCGGCGCGCCGCACGATGAGGATCGTGGCCAGGATCGCGACCCCGGTGAGCGGGTAGCCCATCGCGAGCCGCGCGACGCCCAGCCAGGTCTCGGAGTCGGCCAGGTACAGCCCGCCCTGCACGACGACCTTCGCGAGGAAGGTCGTCGCCCACACCGCGGTGGCCCAGCCGTAGGCGCGGACCAGGTGGGGGTCCCGGCGCCACTCGGTGCCGTGTCCGTTGATGCTGTGCCAGATCACCCCGGCCAGCGGCCAGCGGACGATGATCGAGACCAGTGCGACGATCCCGAGGACGCCGCTGTAGAGCAGACCGGGCAGGTAGAAGCCGCGGGCCTCGCCGGTCCGGCTCGCGACGAGCGCGCACACCCCGACGCCGAGCAGACCGGAGATCGCCGGCATCACCGGGTCGCGCCGGACGAGGCGCCAGAGCAGCACCAGCGCCCCGGCGCCGATCGCGGCGTACAGCGCGGTCCGCAGGTCGCCGAGGATGTTGGCGACGACGAACACCACGACCGGGATCGTCGAGGCGACGATCCCGGTGACCCCGCCCATCTGCTCGAGCATGGTGGGGGTCGGAGCCTCGCCGCCCGCGTCCGTCGCCGGTGGCCCCGCGGGGCCGGTCCGGTCCGGGCCGGGCCCGGCGGCGTGTTCCGGTGCCGTCACCGGCCTGCCGAGTGGCGCGGTCCGGTCCTGCGGGTCCACGTCGGGGACACGCGGGATCCGGGTGGTCGGGGCGTCGTGGTGGTGGTCGTTCAAGCCGGTCCGATCCGTCGGCTCAGGAGCAGACCGCGAGGGTCCCGCGGGTCACTGCGCCTGGCAGATCTCGTAGTACGGGTTGTAGAGCACCTTGCGACCGTCGCGGACCGAGATCCGGCCACGGACCCGCATGGTGCGCCCGGCCTCGATACCGGGGATGCTGCGCCGGCCCATCCAGACCAGGGTGACACCGTCGGTGCCGTCGAACAGCTCGGCCTTCAGCGTGGCGTCGGCGCTCTGCGGACAGAGGTCGACGCTGCGGATCCGGCCGAGCATCGTGACCTCCTCGCCGCAGGCGCAGTCGCGAGCCGGGCGTGCCCCGGTCTCCTCGACGTCCTCGGCGAGATCGCGCGCGTCGAGCTCGTCGACGTCGCTGGTGAGTTTGCGGAGCATCCGGCGGAACGCTCCGCCATCCGTGCTGCCCATGTCTCTCCTCGGCCCGCATCCGGTACCGGCCCGGGGTCACCGGACCCTCCGGTGACCCGCACTCGCGTGGCGACCCGACAGGGTGTCGTGGTGGCCCCGAGAGCCTAACGCGCGGACGCTCCGGTTTGTGCCCGTGGCGGCCCTGACCTCCCGGTCACCGCCCCGCCGACCGGTTCCCGGGCCGCGCCCGGTGGTCGGCGGGCAGGCGCGGGCCGGGCGTACCGGACACCCGCGCCCACCGCGCTGCCGCTCAGTCCCGGCGGTGCCGTCCGAGGTCGCGGG
>NZ_JAMXSG010000084.1:0-19581 GCF_024124365.1 Pseudonocardia sp. McavD-2-B | reverse complement strand
GTCGCCGCGGCGCTGCTCGCCGCACCCCTGCTCGTCCGGCGGGCTCAGCCGCCGCGGAAGGTCCGCCGGTAGTGCAGCGGGGGCACGCCGAGCTCGCGGCACACGTGGCAGCGCAGCGCCGTCGCCGTGCCGAACCCGACCTCGTCGGCGATCCGGCCGACCGGGAGGTCGGTGGTCTCGAGCAGCTCCCGGGCCCGCTCGACGCGCCGGCGCAGCAGCCACCCGAGCGGGCTCTGCCCGGTCTCCTCCCGGAACCGGCGGGTCAGTGTCCGCACGCCGACGTGCAGCGATGCGGCCAGCTCGGCCAGCGTCCAGGGCCGGGCCAGGTCGGCGAGCATCCGCTCGCGGGCCGCGGCGGTGCCGGTGCCGGGTCCGTCGTCCGCGACCGGCCGGGCGATGTACTGCGCCTGGCCGCCCTCCCGGTAGGGCGGGACCACGGTCCGGCGGGCGACGTCGTTGGCGACGGCGGCGCCGAAGTCGCGCCGGACCAGGTAGATGCACAGGTCGATGCCCGACGCCTCGCCGGCCGCGGTGAGCACCTCGCCCTCGTCGACGTAGAGCACCGCGGGGTCCAGGTCGACCCGCGGGAACCGGCACCGGAACGCCTCCGCGGACAGCCAGTGCGTGGTGGCGCGACGACCGTCGAGCAGCCCGGCCTCCGCCAGCGGGAACGCGGCCGTGCAGATCGACGCCAGCCGGGTGCCGGGACGCAGCGACGCCAGGGCCGTGCCGAGACCGGGGTCGGCGACGACCGACGGCTCGTGGTCGTCCTGCGTCGCGAGCACGACCACGGTGTCGGCCCGGGCCAGCAGCTCCGGCCCGTGCTCGACGACGACACGGAAATCCGCGTCGGTCGGCACCGTCCCGGGGTGCAGCGCGCAGGTGCGCACCCGGTAGAGCGGCTCCCCGTCGGCCGACCGGGCACCGCCGAGGATCTGGTGCACCAGGCCGAGCTCCATCGGCCGCACCCCCGGGCGGACCAGCACCGCGACCTCGTGCCGCGGGGTGTCCTCAGGCGCCGACATAGGCCGCCAGGTGCTCGCCCGTCAGCGTCGACCGGTCCGCGACGAGCTCGGCGGGCGTCCCCTCGAAGACGACCGCGCCGCCGTCGTGCCCGGCACCGGGTCCCAGGTCGATGATCCGGTCGGCGTGGGCCATCACGGCCTGGTGGTGCTCGATGACGATCACCGAGCGGCCGCCGTCGACGATCCGGTCGAGCAGCGCGAGGAGCTGCTCGACGTCGGCCAGGTGCAGCCCGGTCGTCGGCTCGTCGAGGACGAACGTCCCGCCGGACTCCCCCAGGTGCACCGCCAGCTTGAGCCGCTGGCGCTCGCCGCCGGACAGGGTGGTCAGCGGCTGGCCCAGGGTGAGGTAGCCCAGCCCGACGTCGGCGAGGCGCTCCAGGATCCTGTGCGCCGCCGGGGTGCGGGCCTCGCCCGCACCGAAGAACTTTTCCGCCTCGGCCACCGGCATGGCGAGGACCTCGCTGATGTCGCGCCCGCCGAAGGTGTAGCCGAGCACCGAGGCGTCGAAGCGGCGGCCGTCGCAGACGTCGCAGGTGGTGGCGACGCCGGCCATCATCGCCAGGTCGGTGTAGACGACGCCGGCGCCGTTGCAGTTCGGGCAGGCGCCCTCGCTGTTGGCGCTGAACAGGGCCGGCTTGACGCCGTTGGCCTTGGCGAAGGCCTTGCGGATCGGTTCGAGCAGCCCGGTGTAGGTGGCGGGGTTGCTGCGCCGCGACCCCTTGATCGCCCCCTGGTCGACGACGACCACGCCGTCGCGCCCGGCGATCGAGCCGTGGATCAGCGAGCTCTTGCCCGACCCGGCCACCCCGGTGACGACGGTGAGCACCCCGAGCGGGACGTCGACGTCGACTCCGCGCAGGTTGTGCCGGTCCGCCCCGCGGATCTCCAGATACCCGCTCGGGGTCCGCACCGACGGCTTGAGCGACGCCCGGTACTCCAGGTGCCGGCCGGTCAGCGTGCCCGACGCCCGCAGCCCGTCGAGGTCGCCGGTGTAGACGACGTGCCCGCCGTCGGCGCCCGCCCGCGGCCCCAGGTCGACGACGTGGTCGGCGATCGCGATCGTCTCCGGCTTGTGCTCGACGACGAGCACGGTGTTGCCCTTGTCGCGCAGGCGCAGCAGCAGGTCGTTCATGCGGGCGATGTCGTGCGGGTGCAGGCCGATGGTCGGCTCGTCGAAGACGTAGGTGACGTCGGTCAGCGACGACCCCAGATGCTTGATCATCTTGGTGCGCTGGGCCTCGCCGCCGGACAGCGACCCGGACGGCCGGTCCAGGGACAGGTAGCCGAGCCCGATCTCGACGAACGAGTCGAGTGTGTGGCGCAGCGAGCCGAGCAAGGGCGCGACCGAGGGCTCGTCGAGCTGCCGGACCCAGTCGGCGAGGTCGGAGATCTGCATCGCGCAGGCGTCGGCGATGGAGATGCCCCTGATCTTCGAGGAGCGGGCGAGCTCGGACAGCCGCGTCCCGTCGCAGTCCGGGCAGCGCTGGAACACGATGGCCCGGTCGACGAACGCCCGGATGTGCGGCTGCATCGCCTCCCGCTCCTTGGCCAGGAACGACTTCTGGATCCGCGGGATCAGCCCCTCGAAGGTGACGTTGATGCCGTCGACCTTGATCCGGGTGGGCTCCTTGTAGAGCAGTGCGTTCAGCTGGGGCTTCGTGAAGCTGCTGATCGGCTTGTCGCCGGGGAAGAAGCCGGAGTTGGCGAAGATCCGGCCGTACCAGCCGTCGACGGAGTAGTTCGGGATCGTCAGGGCGCCCTCGACGATCGACTTCGAGTCGTCGTACAGGGCCGTGAGGTCGACGTCGGACACCGAGCCGCGGCCCTCGCACCGCGGGCAGGCACCGCCGACGATCTCGAACTCGCGCCGCTCCTTGACCTGCTGGCCGTTCTTGCGGACGGTCACCGCGCCGGAGCCACTGATCGTCGCGACGTTGAACGAGAACGCCTTCGCCGGGCCGGCGTAGGGCTTCCCGAGCCGGCTGAACAGGATCCGCAGCAGCGCCCCGACGTCGGTGGCGGTGCCGACGGTGGAGCGCACGTCCCCGCCCATGCGCTCCTGGTCGACGATGATCGCGGTGGTGAGGCCGTCGAGGACGTCGACGTCGGGGCGGCCGAGGTTCGGCATGAAGCCCTGGACGAACGCGCTGTAGGTCTCGTTGATCATCCGCTGGGACTCGGCGGCGATCGTCGAGAACACCAGGGAGCTCTTGCCCGAGCCGGACACCCCGGTGAACACCGTGAGCCGCCGCTTGGGCAGCTCGACGGAGATGTCGCGCAGGTTGTTCTCGCGCGCACCGTGCACGCGGATGAGGTCGTGGCTGTCGGCTGCGTGCATGGTGGATCCCCCGTCCGGCCCGTCTCAGGGCCGCTGCTGGATGCGGACCATCGTGCCCGCGGGGTCGCGGAAGGCACAGTCGCGCACCCCGTACGGCTGGTCGACCGGTTCCTGGACGACCTCGGCCCCGCTCGCCTGGAGCCTGTCGAACGCGGCGTCGAGGTCGTTACTGGCGAGCAGCACGGCGGTGTAGGTGCCCTTGGCCATCATCTCGGTGATGGTGCGGCGCTCGTCGTCGGTGACGCCGGGGTCCGCCGCGGGCGGGGCGAGGACGATCGAGACGTCGGGCTGCCCGGGCGGGCCGACGGTGAGCCAGCGCATGGTGCCCTGGCCGACGTCGAGGCGGACCTCGAAGCCCAGGCCGTCGCGGTAGAAGGCGAGGGAGGCCTCGGGGTCGGTGTGCGGGAGGAATCCGGCGTGGATGGTGATGGCGGGTCCGGTCATGACGCTCACGCTAGGGAGGTCGCGGGTCCCGGTGCTTCTCGATTCCTGACCGGTCGGGTGACCTGTTTGGCGACGCACGCCGGGAGCCCCGGTGTGCCGTCCCGGGCGGCGCGCTTGTACGCCGACGGCGGCATCCCGATGAGCTCGGTGAAGCGGGTGCTGAACGTGCCGAGCGAGGAGCAGCCGACGGCGAAGCAGACCTCGGTGACGGTGAGGTCGCCGCGTCGCAGCAGCGCCATGGCACGTTCGATCCGCCGGGTCATGAGGTAGCTGTAGGGCGACTCGCCGTAGGCCCTGCGGAACGCCCGCGACAGGTGCCCGGCCGACACGTGCTCGGCGCGGGCGAGCTCGGCGACGTCGAGCGGACGCGCGTACTCGCGGTCGATCCGGTCCCGGACCCGGCGGAGCCGGACGAGCTCGCGCAGGTGTCCGTCGTCGCGGTCGCTCACCCGAGGAACTCCCGCAGCAGCGCCGCCACCTCGGCCGGGCGTTCCAGGTAGACCATGTGGCCCGCGTCGACGGGGGCGACGGTCAGGTCCGCGCCGAGCGCGTCGCGGCAGGCGGCGATCCAGTCGTCGGAGACGTAGTCGGCCCGGCCGGCGGGGACGACCAGCGTCGGCAGACCCGCCGGTGGGACGACCGCCGGGCGCGCCATCTCCGCCCACGCGGCCACCAGGGACGCCTGGCTCAGGCGCCAGCGCCAGGCGCCGTCGCGCTGTTCGAGGTGCTCGTCCACCTCGGCGTCGACGAGCGCGCCGGGGACGTCGGCCCAGCTCTCGGCCTTGGCCGCGCGGGCGGCGTCGCGGGTCGGGAACGTGACGTCGGCGCGGGTGTCCTCGGCCGCGTCGAGCATGTCCTGCGGGTCCAGCCCGAGTGCGGGGTCGAGCAGCGCGAGCCGGTCGAGGCGGTCGGGAACGGTGCGCGCGAGGTGCGTGGCGACGGCACCGCCGAAGGAGTGCCCGACGACGGCGGCGCGCCCGACCCCCTCGGCGTCCAGCACCTCCACCAGGTCGGCGACGTGGCGTTCCAGGTTCCACGGCGGCGCCCACGGCGACCGCCCGTGGCCGCGGACGTCGACGGCGATCCAGCGCAGCCGGGGCAGCGCCGCGAACAGCGGCCGCCAGCGCAGACCGTGGCCGGTCACGCCGTGGACCGCGAGGACCGGCGGCCCGGCGGGGTCGCCGGCGTGGTGCACGTACAGGGACATGCACCCATTCTGCACGTTTGCCGTTTCAGCAAGGAAACTTGCCGTTGCGTGCGGCTGCTCGTCAGGCTGGGGACATGGACACAGCACAGCGCCACGACGTCGTCGTGATCGGCGGCGGCCCGGCCGGACTCAACGGGGCCATGATGCTCGCCCGCTCCCTGCGGTCGGTGGTCGTCGTCGACTCCGGCTCGCCCCGCAACGCCCCGGCCGCCGCCGCGCACGGCCTGTTCGCCCGCGACGGCGTCGCCCCGGCCGAGCTGCTCGCGACCGGCCGTGAGGAGGTCCGCCGCTACGGCGGCACGCTCGTCGACGGCGAGGTCGTCGGCGCCCGCCGCACCGGCGACGGCTTCACCGTGACCCTCGCCGACGGCACCACCCTCGACGCCCGGCGGCTGCTTGTCACGACCGGACTGGTCGACGTGCTGCCCGACGTGCCGGGACTCGCGCAGGGGTGGGGCGCCGACGTCGTCCACTGTCCCTACTGCCACGGCTACGAGGTGCGCGACCGCCCGATCGCGGTGCTCGGGACCGCCCCCGGCTCCGCGCACCAGGCGTTGCTGTTCCGGCAGCTCAGCGCGGACGTGGTCTACGTGTCGCACTCGACGGGGCCGACCACGGAGCAGCGGGAACGCTTCGACGCGCTCGGCATCGCCGTCGTCGACGGGCCGGTGAACGAGGTCGTGCGGTCCGGCGGCGCGATCACCGGGCTGGTCACGCCGACCGGCGTGCTGGCGCGCGAGGTCGTCGCGGTGGCGCCCCGGATGGAGGCCCGCGCCGGCTTCCTCGCCGAGCTGGGCCTGGTCCCGGCCGAGCACCCGAGCGGGATGGGGCAGCACCTCGTCGCCGACGCGATGAGCCGCAGCACGGTCGAGGGCGTGTGGGTCGCGGGCAACATCACCGACCTGAGCGCGCAGGTGGGGGCCGCGGCGGCCGCGGGGGCGTTCGCGGGGGCCGCGATCAACGCCGACCTCGTCGAGGCCGGGGCGCTCGCCGCGCTGCGGGAGGTGGCACGCCTCTAACCTGGAGTCGTGCTGGTCATCTTCGGGCTGTCCCGCAAGGAGCGCCCGCTGGGCCTGGTCGCGCTGGGCTGCGGGACCTGCGGTTACGCGGGTCCGCAGCCCGCGGTGCACCGGAGGACCCGGTTCACGCTGTTCTTCGTGCCGGTGCTGCCGCTGCGCAGCCGCTACGAGATGCGCTGTCCCGTGTGCGGGGCGGGGCGGACCCTGTCCCGCGACGACGCCCGCCGGTACGGCGCGCGGGCCTGAGGAGCGGCCTCCCCCGCGGCACGGCGGCACTCCCTCTACTACCGCCATGCCGCTCCACACCCCGTCGCACGGGTGGACGCACCGGGTGGCCCACGTCCACGGCGACGGCGAGGGGCCCGCCCTCCGGCAGGCGAGGCGCAGCACCGCCGTCCACCCCGAGGCCGCAACCCGAGGCAGGACCGTCGTCGCAGCTCAGCAGTTCGCAACTGCAAACGGAAACTTGATACTCGAACATACGTTCGAGTACTATGGATGGCGTGACCGCGACCCAGGACCCGCCCGCCCACGCCACCGGCGTGCACGCGGGTGGGTTCCCGTCCGGTGATCTCACGCTGCTCCGGTTCTTCGTCGACCACGCCCTCGCCGCCGACACCTCCACGTTGTCCGAAGCCGAGCTGATCGACCAGATCCAGGAGATCGAGACTCTCCGGGCTTCCCTCGCCGCCCTGCAGACGGACCGGATCCGCGCCTTCGCCCAGGCCCATGTCGACAGCCACCGCGTCGACGACCGGGCCGACGTCGACAAGATCCATCGCAGCGTCGTCGCCCAGATCCAACTGGCCTGCCGGGTCTCCACCACCGAGGCCCGCACCCGCGTCGCCGACGCCCGCGACCTGCACGCCGGGCTCGACGACGTCCGGCGCCTCCATGAAGCCGGACAGCTCAGCGCCGCCAAGGCCACGGCGATCGCCGTCGAGTGCCGCGACCTCGACACGATCCAGCGGGCGCAGATCGACGCCCGCCTCGCCACCAACCGGGACCTGACCCGGTACGGCATCGGGCGCCTGCGCGCGATGACCCGCCGCCTGGTCGCCGAGATCGCCCCCGACCGCTTCCGCGCCCGCGTCCACGCCGCCAAGGCCGAACGACGGGTCACCCTGCGACCCGCGCCGGACGCGATGAGCTACCTGACCGCCTACGTCCCGGTCGAACAGGGCGCCGCCTGCCTGGCCGCGCTGCAGAAGGCGTTCGTCGAGATCCAGGTCGACCCGCAGCCCCTGACCCGCACCCGCGGACAGGTCCTCGCCGACACCCTCGTCGAACGCGTCACCGGCCAGGCCACCGCGACCGCCGTGAACCTCGAAGTCCAGGTCACCGTCCCGATCCAGGCCCTGCTCGACCCACGGTCCCCGCTACCCGCCGAGATCCCCGGCCTGGGGCCCGTCCCGGCCGACCTGCTCGCGAACCCCGAGGGGACGAAGTCCCTGCGCCGCCTGCTCACCGACCACGGTCTGGTCATCGGCGGCGACTCCCGACAGCGCATCTTCACCGGACTGCTCGCCACCCTGGTCAAAGCCCGGGCGCAGAACCGGTGCACCGAGCCCTACTGCGACGCACCCGTCCGCCACCTCGACCACATCCGGCGGGATGCCGACGGCGGACGCACTGAGCTGGAGAACGGGCGTGGAGTGTGCGAGTTCCACAACCACGTCCGCGAACAACCCGGCTGGCACGTGGCTCGCGCCCCCGACGGGGCCGTCGTCACCACTACTCCGACCGGGCACACCTACCGCGGTCCGGACTGATCGCGGCGTACCCGGTCGCGCCCGGTGCCGGGGCGGTGTCCGCGGCACCGGGCGGACACCGGGCCCCCGTCTGCGGGGTCCGGCCGCCGCCCGCTCCGCCCGGTGTGTCAGGTCGGCAGCAGGTACTCCTCGCTGGCGTGGTGGCACGCGCTCGGATGGTGCCCACCCGGCCGCGTCACCAGGGGCGGCTCCTCGGTTGCGCAGATGTCGGTGGCCTTCCAGCAGCGCGTCCGGAACCGGCAGCCGCTCGGCGGGTCCACCGGGCTCGGGACGTCACCGGTGAGCCGGATCCGCTTGCGCCCCTCCCGGACCGACGGGTCGGGCACCGGCACCGCGGAGAGCAGCGCCTGGGTGTACGGGTGCGACGCCCGGGTGTAGATCTCCTGCTCGGTCCCGAGCTCCACCATCTTGCCCAGGTACATCACGCCGACCCGGTCCGACAGATGCCGCACGACGGACAGGTCGTGGGCGATGAAGATGTAGGACAGCCCGAACTCGCGCTGCAGGTTCCCGAGCAGGTTCATCACCTGCGCCTGGATGGACACGTCGAGCGCGGACACCGGCTCGTCGCACACGATGATCTCCGGGCGCAGCGCGAGCGCGCGGGCGATCCCGATGCGCTGCCGCTGCCCGCCGGAGAACTGGTGCGGGTAGCGGTTGACGAAGTCGGGGTTGAGCCCGACGACGTCGAGCAGCTCCTGCACCTTCGCCCGTCGCTCCCCCTTCGGCGCGACCTCGGGGTGGATCTCGAACGGCTCCCCGACGATGTCGGCGACCGTCATCCGCGGGTTCAGCGACGTGTACGGGTCCTGCAGCACGATCTGCATCTGCCGGCGCAGCGCCCGCAGCTCCGCTCCGCGGCGGGCGAAGATGTCCTCGCCGTGGAAGCGCACCGAGCCCGACGTCGGCGGCTCCAGCCGCATCAGCACCTGGGCCAGGGTCGACTTCCCGCAGCCGGACTCGCCGACGATGCCCAGCGTCTCGCCCTTGTTCAGCGCGAACGAGACGCCGTCGACGGCGCGCACGTGGCCGACGGTGCGCTTGACGACCGCGCCGACCTTCACCGGGAAGTGCTTGACGAGGTCGTCGACCTCGAGAACGGGCTCGCTCATACGAGGTCCTCCGCGAACAGGCACGCCGACGCCCGCGCTCCGGGCAGCGGGATCAGCGGCGGGTCGGTGCCGAGGCAGCGCTCCACCGCGCGCGGGCAGCGCGGGTGGAACGGGCAGCCGTCGGGGATGGCGGTGAGCGTCGGCGGGAGCCCGGTGATCGCGCGCAGCTCGGTGCCCTTGCTGTCGAGCCGCGGGATCGACGCGAGCAGCGCCTCGGTGTACGGGTGGGCCGGGTTCGCGAAGAGCTGGTGCACGTCGCCCTGCTCGACGATGCGGCCCGCGTACATCACCGCGATCCGGTCGGCGACCTCCGCGACGACGCCGAGGTCGTGGGTGATGAGGACCAGTCCCATCTCCCGTTCGCGCTGGATCTCGGCGAGCAGGTCCATGATCTGGGCCTGCACGGTGACGTCGAGCGCGGTCGTCGGCTCGTCGGCGATGAGCACGTCCGGGTCCAGCGCCAGCGACATCGCGATCATGACGCGCTGGCGCATCCCGCCGGAGAACTCGTGCGGGAAGTTCGTGACCCGCTGCGCCGCCCCGGGGATCCCGACGAGGTCGAGCAGCTCGACGGCGCGGGCCCGCGCGTCGCGCTTGCTCATCCCACGCCGCGTCCGCAGCTGCTCCCCGATCTGGAACCCGACGGTGAACACCGGGTTCAACGCCGACAGCGCGTCCTGGAAGATCATCGCGACGTTCTCGCCGCGCAGCTCGCGGCGCCGTTCCTCGGTCGCGGTGAGCAGCTCCTCGCCGCGGTAGCGGACCGAGCCCGCGGTGACAGTCGCGGGCGGGGTCGGCAGGATGCCCATCACCGTGTTCGCGGTGACCGACTTGCCCGACCCCGACTCCCCCAGGACGGCGAGGGTCTCCCCCGCGTGCACCTGGTAGCCGACGCCGTTCAGCACCCGGGCGACGCCGTCGCGGGTGCGGAACTCGACGTGCAGGTCCTCCACCTCGAGCAGCGGGGTCATGACCGGCCCTTCGGGTCGAACGCGTCGCGCACGGCGTCGCCGAGCAGCACGAAGGCCAGCACGGTGACGACGAGGAACGCGCCGGGGAACAGGAGCAGGTGCGGCGAGGTCCGCAGATAGCTCTGCGCCTCGCTGATCATCACGCCCCACGAGACGACGGGGTCGCGCAGGCCGACGCCGAGGAACGACAGCGTGGCCTCGGCCCCGATGAACGCACCGAGCGCGATCGTCGCGTACACCATCACCGGGGCGATGGTGTTGGGCAGCATGTGCCGCCGGATGATCCGCCACGGGCTCGCACCGAGCGCGCGGGCGGCCTTGACGTAGTCCTGGCTGCGGGCGGCGATCGCGGCGGACCGCATGATCCGCATGACGATCGGCCAGGACAGCAGCCCGATCGTGCCGATCACCAGGCCGCTGATGCCGATCACGCTCTGCCCGACCGACGCCCGGAAGGTGGAGAGCACGACGATCGCGCCGAGGATGAACGGCACGCCGAAGAAGACGTCGGCGACGCGGGCGAGCAGCGAGTCGACCCAGCCGCCGGCGAACCCGGCGACCAGGCCCATGACGGCGCCGACTCCCACGACCGCCGTCGTCGCCAGCACCCCGACGACGATCGAGACGCGGGTGCCGTAGACGGTGCGCGCGTAGACGTCGCGGCCGAGGTGGTCGTAGCCGAACCAGGCCTGGGCCGACGGGTCCTCGCGGGCCCGGGACAGGTCGCCGAGGGTGGGGTCGACCGAGGTGAACAGCTGCGGGAACGCGGCCATGACCAGCAGGAACGTGATGAGGCCCGCCGCGACGAGGAACAGCGGGCGACGGCGCAGGTCGTGCCAGGCGTCCCCGCTGAGGCTGCGGGTAGGGGCCGTCACCTCGGCGCGACCGGCGGCGACGGGCGAATCGGTGGTGGCAGTGGTGGGGTCAGTCAAGGCGGATCCTCGGGTCGAGCAGCGCGTAGGTGACGTCCACGACGAGGTTCGCGAGCAGGTAGACGATCACCAGCAGGACGACGACGCCGGTGACGACCACCCCGTCGAGCCGTTGGATGGAGCCGAAGATGAGCCCACCGATCCCGCGGATGTTGAAGATGCCCTCGGTGACGATCGCTCCGCCCATGAGCGTGCCGAAGTCCGCGCCGAGGAAGGTGATCACCGGGATCGCCGAGTTGCGGGTCAGGTGGACCCCGACGACACGACGCCGGGTCAGGCCCTTCGCGGTCGCGGTACGGACGTAGTCGGCGCGCAGGTTCTCCGCGATCGACGTCCGGGTCAGCCGGGCAACATAGGCCAGCGACAGGCTGCCGAGCACGTAGCCGGGCACGACGAGGTCCAGGAACCCCGGGTCCGCCGGGACCGTCGGCGGGATCAGGCCCAGCCGCAGCCCGAGGACCGACTGCAGCACGTAGCCGGTCACGAAGACCGGCACGGCGACCAGGAACAGCGTCGCGGTGAGCACGACGTTGTCGAGGAACCCGCCGGGCCGCAGCCCGGTGAGCACGCCCGCAGTCAGGCCGATGATCGCCTGGATGACCAGCGCGACGACCGCGAGCTTGATCGTGACCGGGTAGGCGTTCGCGATCAGCGTCGCGACCTCCTGGCCGCGGAAGTTCTCGCCGAAGTCGCCCTGCAGCAGGTTGCCCAGGTACGTGACGTACTGGACGAAGATCGACTGGTCGAGCCCGTACTCCTCGCGCATGCGCTCGATGAACGCGGGCGGGCAGGCCTGGTCACCGCACTTGCCGGCGAGCGGGTCGCCGGGCAGCGCCCAGACCATGAAGTAGATGAGGAACGTGGTGCCGAGGAACACCGGCACGAGTTGCAGGAGTCGTCGCAGGACATAGCGCCCCACGGGTCACCTCCGGGATCGGGGCCGGCGGTTCGCGCCGGGCACGTGCACCGGCGGCCGGGGGTCGCCCGGCCGCCGGTGTGGTGGTGGGACGGCGTCACTCCTGGACGGTCACGCTCTCCAGGTCCAGCTCACGACCGTAGGTCAGCTCGACGTTCTGCAGACGCGGCGACCAGCCGAACTGCGCGGACTGGTCGTTGATCGCGACGGCGGGCATGTCCTGGATGAGGACGCGCTCGGCCTCGGCCCACAGCGCGTAGGCCTCCTCGGCGGTGGCCGCGGTCGAACCCTGGTTCACCAGGGCGTCGAAGCGCGGGTTGGTGTAGCCGCTGTTGTTGTTCGCTGCTCCCGTCGTGTACTGCGGGCGCAGCACGTACTCCATGGTCGGGGTCGAGGCGACCCAGCCGGAGCGGAAGATCCCGGTCAGGTTCTCGGCCCGGCGCTGGTCCAGGAACTCCGAGAAGGTCGGGACCGGGACGAAGTTGCAGGGCACGCCGAGGGTGTTGCTGATGCTGACGCAGGCGGCCTGCATCCACTCGCGGTTGATCGCCGAGTCGACGTTGGAGATCAGCTCGATCGGGCCGGTGAAGCCGGAGGCGTCGAACTGCTGCTTGGCCCGCTCCGGGGAGAAGGTGCACAGCTCGCCGCACTGGTCGTCGACCTTGCCGGGCACGCCCTCCGGGATGAACCCGGTGGCCGGCTGGACGAGTCCGTTGTAGACATTGTCGATGATCGCCTGCCGGTCGACGGCCATGGAGATCGCCTGCCGCAGCTGTGGGTCGGCGTAGCGCTGGTCGTAGATCGGGAAGGTCATCGTGTTGATGCCGGCGTAGGGCTGGTTGCCGTTCCGGTCGGCGAGGTCCTGCTGGTACAGGTTGTCGATCAGGAACGAGCCCGGGATCGACTCGAGGAAGTCCAGGTTGCCGCTGACGACGTCCTGGTAGGCGGCCTCGCTGTCGGCGTAGAAGCGGAACTCGACGCCGCCGACGGAGACCGGCTGCTCGCCGCCCCACTGCTCGTAGCGGGTGACGGTCACGTTCTGGTCGGGGACGCGGGACTCGTAGCGGAACGGGCCGTTGCCGACGGGGTTCGCCTCGAAGGCCGCCGGGTCGGCGAAGAACGACTCGGGCATCGGGTAGAACGCCACGTCGCCGAGGGTGTTGACGAAGATCGGCGACGGCGCGGTCAGCGCGACGGTGAAGGTACGGTCGTCGACGACCTGCAGACCCGACATCGCCTGCGCCGTGGGCTCACCCTCGTCCGGGTTGACCTGGTCGAACCCGGCGATGTTGGAGAAGAACTCCGAGCTGGACTGCGCGTTGGTCTTCAGGGCCACGTAGTTCCACGCGTCGACGAAGCTCTTCGCCGTGACGGGCGTGCCGTCGTGGAAGGTCCAGCCCTCCTTCAGGCGGATCGTCCAGTTCTGCGAGTCGGGGGACTCGATGGACTCGGCGACCTTGTTCTCCGGCTCGCCCTGCTGGTTGTAGTCGACCAGGCCGGACCACAGCGCATCCAGGATCTTGCTGCCGCCGACCTCACGGGTGTTACCCGGCAGCAGGGCGTTCTCCGGCTCGGTGCCGTAGACCGAGATCGTGGGGGCGCCCTGGGCGTCGCCCGTGGTGCCGCCTCCCCCGCCGCCACAGGCGCTGAGCACCAGCGCGGAGGTCAGGGAGAGCGCGAGCAGCGCCGCGACTCGAGGTGATCGCATCAGAGTCCTGTCTGTCCGGGACGGCCGCTCCCCGCGTGGTGTGCAGGCGGCCGGTGCGGTTCGGTGGTGGGTCGCACGGTAACCACAGCATCGCGGTTCTCCGGTTACGAATCCATTGCGTCCGCCGCCATTGCGCCGAGCAACACGGAATTGCGCGCGACGGTCGGTGAGCGGATCGCGACGTCCCGTCCGGCCCGATCCTCACGGAAAACACATCGGCGCAGGTCGGACGCATTCCGGTGCATTCTTCCGCTACGCAACATTGCATTGCGCATCGCAATTAGTCGGTCGAGCATGTGACGAGTGCCACATCTACGAGTCAGTCCGAGCCCGTGAGCAGCGACGGCACCTCACGGAAACGCACCGACACCGGACGGCGAGTCGGGCACCGTCCCACGTCGTGGAACCCGATCGCCACGACGCGGGACCACCCGTCGCGCAAGAAACCACCGTCCGCGCGCATTCTCCGCCTGTCTTCCCGCGGAATGTCCGTCGTTATCGCGACGACAACCACCGAGCCCCGGGACACCGACTCCGACACCGCGCGGACCCGTTTTCCGGCAGTTCTGAACAATGCACCGGAATCGCATCGCAAACGGGGCGCGGACACCGCCGGCGTGCGCTCCACCTGCGGGACCGCGGGATCGCAGCTCGACCGTCCCCGCCTCCGGAGACGACGGCGTGGTTCCGCAGGACGTCAAACGCTCGACGTCTGCATTTCAGGAAGATCGCCTGAAACGGTCATTCGAGTACGGGCGTACCAATCACGGGCGGTCAGCGCGGCGACGCCTGCGTGAACAGATCGCCCTTCAGGTAGATGTTCCAGTCGGCCGCCTTGAGGCCGTGCCCACCGGAACGCAGGTGGTAGCTCATCGCCGGCCCGGAGAAGGCCGTGTCGGTGGCGGGCTTCCAGCCCGTCGTGCCCAGTCCGTTGTCGCCGAGGCCGTACAGGTCGTAGATCTCGCTCGCCGCCTCGTAGGCGAGGAACTCGCCCTCCGGGTCGGCGTTGGAGTCGTCGCTGGCGCTGGCGATCACCAGCTTGCGCGGCGCGACCAGCCCCATCAGCTCGTGCTGGTCGACGGGCAGCTCGTCGACCTTGTCCCCGTAGGCCTGGTAGGTCTTCGGGAACCAGTACGGGAAGGAGCTGTTGACCCGCGACACCGTCTCGGCGCCCACTCCCCCGTCGCCGCGGCGGGCGAGCTTCGCGCCGGTCGACCCCGAGTTGTTGGAGATGACCGCGGCGAAGCGCGGGTCCTGGGCGCCGGCCCAGAGCGCGGCCTTGCCGCTGCGGGAGTGCCCGATGACCGCGATCTTCGACGGGTCGATGTCCTTGTCGGTCTGGAGATAGTCCATCGCCCGGCTCGCGCCCCAGGCCCAGGCGGCGACGGCCCGGCCGGCGTCGTCGGGCAGGTCGCTCCCGGACGGGTGGAACAGGTTGATCATCTTGCTGCGGTAGCTGCCGCTGTCGTCCGGGGCGATGTCGTTGGCGTCGATCTGGGCGAAGGCGTACCCGGCCTTCGTGATCGTCGAGACCGGTGCGTAGTCCGAGGACTGCCCCGGGTCGTCGGAGACCGAGCCCCGGTGGTCGATCATCAGGAAGGTGCCGCGCGGGGTCTGGCCCTTCGGCACGAACAGCCGCAGTGGGAAGGACCCGGTGCCCTCCGGACCGGTGATGCCGATCGTGACCTTCTTGCTGACCACGTCGCCGTCCTCGGTGGTCTGCACGTCGGCGGTCTGCTTCGACGGCCTGGGCAACGGCTGCCCGTAGACGTTCTCGCGGAAGGCCGTGAGCAGCTCCGCGCGCCGGGTGCCCTCCCACCGGGCCACGTCGGTGACCCCGGTGCCGTCGAGCAGGCGCAGCGGATTCGGGTACTGCGTGCCGTCGATGGTCACCGTCGCTGCGACGGACAGGCCCGCCGCCGGGACCGACGTGGAGGCGGCGTGTGCGACCGGCGCGGCCGTGGCCCCCACCGCGCCCACGCACCCGGCCGCGGCGACCGCGCCGACGACGAACAGCGACGTCGCCGTCCTCGCGACGGGGAGCAGGACGCGACGACGACTGCGCGGACTGATCGGAGTGGACACGGTCCGAACGCTACCGAGGCAGGGACCCTCTGCAACCGACGTTGCCGGTATCACGTCGATCGGGGGACATGATCACACACCTAACGTGTGACTCCTGTCGCCACAGGTGTTGCCGCAGGTGACAACGGGGTACGGCGGGTCCGCGCGGCGCCCCGGGAGAGGTCTGCCGACGTTCGCGGCTGCGAACGGTCGGGGCCGCAGCGCGGTGTCGCGCGGTCCCCGGCCACCGACAGCGACCGCGGCTTCCCGACGGTCCTACCGCGCGCGCCGCGCCCGCAACCACGGATCGACGATCTGTGGTTACCGCGCCGCGACCCGGACAGGCTGGACCCCATGCCACGCACCCCTGACCTCACCCTCCCCGACCTGACCGGGCGCCGCGCCGTCGTCACCGGCGGCAGCGACGGCGTCGGGCTCGGCATCGCCGACCGGCTCGCCGCCGCCGGTGCCGAGGTCGTGCTGCCCGTCCGCAACGCCGCGAAGGGCGCCGCCGCCGCCGACCGGATCCGCGACCGGCACCCCGGTGCCGCCGTCTCGCTGCGCGAGCTCGACCTGTCCTCGCTGTCCTCGGTCGCCGCGCTCGGGGAGACCCTGCGCGCGGAGGGACGCCCCGTCCACCTGCTGATCAACAACGCCGGCGTGATGACCCCGCCGGAGCGGCGCACCACCGTCGACGGGTTCGAGCTGCAGTTCGGCACCAACCACCTCGGTCACGTCGCGCTCGTCGCGCACCTGCTGCCGCTGCTGCGCGAGGGCCGCGCCCGGGTGGTCTGCCAGATCAGCGTCGCCGCGGCCCGCGGCACGGTCCTGTGGGACGACCCGGACTCCGAGCGGTCCTACGACGGCATGGCCGCCTACCGGCACTCGAAGATCGCGTTCGGGCTGTTCGGTCTGGAGCTGGACCGGCGCAGCCGCGCCGCGGGCTGGGGCATCACCGCGAACCTGTCGCACCCGGGAGTCGCGCCGACAACCTCCTGAACGCCCGTCCCGATCTCGGCCGGGAACGGCGGTCCGCCGGTCGACGGGTGATCGGGGCGCTGTCCCGGGCCGGTCTGCTGGTCGGGACCGCCGACTCGGCGGGGCTGCCCGCGCTGCTCGCCGCGACCGCACCGGACGCCGGGCACGCCGTGTTCTACGGGCCGAGGGGTCCGGGCCGGGTGGGCGGACCACCCGGCGAGCAGGAGCTCTACCGCCCACTGCGCGACGCCGACGCCGCCCGCCGGGTGTGGGACCTGTCGCAGCAGCGGGCCGGGGTGTCCTTCGACGGCGCGGCCACCCCCTGACAGCCCCCCTCGCCGACGCCTCCAGGACACCGGCGGACCCCACCGCCGGGGGCCCGTCCGGAGGGGATCATGGAGGCGTCGACGTACGGAGGTGCCCAGTGGTGGACCAGTCCCCCCAGGAGCGCGAGATCCTGCTGCACGGACAGCGTGTGAGCTACCGCGAGACCGGCCGCGGCGAGGGCCCGACGGTCCTGCTCGTGCACGGTCTCGCCGCGAGCTCACGCACCTGGGCCCCGGTGTTCGACGCGCTGGGCGGCGGGCTGCACGTGATCGCGCCGGACCTGCTCGGCCACGGTGCCAGCGAGGCCCCGCGCAGCGGCGACTACTCCCTCGGCGGCTACGCGACCGGGCTGCGGGACCTGCTGGCCGCGCTCGACGTCGAGCGGGCGACGATCGTGGGGCACTCGTTCGGCGGCGGCGTCGCGATGCAGTTCGCGCACCAGTTCCCCGAGTTCACCGAGCGGGTCGTGCTCGTGTCCTCCGGCGGTCTCGGCCACGACCTGACCCTCGCGCTGCGCGCGGCGAGCCTGCCGGGCACCGAGCTGGTGCTCCGCTCGGCGGCGTCGCTGACCCCGCCGTGGATGCGGCGCGCCGCGCACCGGCTCGCCCACCGCGTCGGTCGTGTGCCGCGCTCGGACATCGACGGTGTGCACACCGCGCTGGAGACCTTCGCCGACCGCGGCACCCGCGGCGCGTTCGTCCAGACCGCGCGGGGTGCGCTGGAGCCGTCCGGCCAGCGCCTCGACGGGGCGCAGCGCCTGCACCTGCTCGAGGAGGTGCCCGTGCTCCTGGTCGGGGGGAACCGCGACCGGGTCATCCCGCTCGCCCACACCCTCGCCGCGCACGACCGGCTGCCCGACAGCCGGCTGGAGGTGTTCGACGGTGCCGGGCACTTCCCGCACGCCGAGCAGCCGGACCGGTTCGTGGGGCTGCTGCGGGACTTCGTCGACGGGACCGCACCGGCCGAGGGCGACCGGGACGCGCTGCGCCGCCGGATCCTGGGGCTCCCCCGGGTCGGCTGACCCGTCGTCGCCGGGGCCGGAACCCCGGGGGCCCCGCGGCAGCGGGACGCAGCGGCGTCCGGACCCGCGTGACGGCCGTGCCGTCCTCGCCCGCTCAGCGGCGCACCACCGCGACCGGGCACCGCGCGTCGTGCAGGACGGACCGGACCACCGAGCCGAGGTGCAGCCCGGCGACACCTCCCGTCCCCCGCGCGCCGACCACGAGCAGGGCCGCGTGCCGGGACGCCTCGACGAGCGCCGCGCCCGGACGGGCCCCGGCGACCTGCCGGTCGAGCTCCACCGTCGTCGACGCGGGGACGCACCGGTCGATCGCCTCCCGGAGAAGCCGCTCGTGCGTCGCGACGCCGGTACCGACGTCGACCGCGGCCACCGCCAGGTCGGAGGGGCGGTGCCGGGTCCAGCAGTGCAGCGCCGTCAGCGGCACGCCCCGTCCCTCGGCGATCCCCACCGCGAACACGAGGGCACGGTCGCCGGCGGCGGAGCCGTCCACCCCGACCACCACCCGTCGCGCCGCCGGGTCCTCCTGCCTGCGGACGACGACGACGTCCGAGGCGGACCGATAGCACAGCTCGAGGCTGACCGAGCCGACCGTCATGTCGTGGACGCGTCCGTGCCCGACGGCCCCGACGACGACGAGCGCCGCCCGCACCGACGCCGCCCGCACCGACGCCGCCCGCAGCGCCGGGCCCGGCGCCTGGTCGACGACGTCGGAGCCGACCAGGACCTCCGGGCGCGCCTCACCGACCCGCTCGACGGCCCGGTGGACGATCGTCCGCCCGCGCGCCCGCATCCCGCTCACCGAGGCCGGCGGGGCGAACGGGCCGGTGTCCACCCCCGCGGCGTGCACCACGTGCAGCGGGGCGCGTCGTCGGGCGGCCTCCTCGGCCGCCCACTCCACGGCCGTCGTGCTCGCGGCGCCGCTGTCGACGCCGACGACGACCGCACCGTGCGGAACGCTCACCACCCACCTCCCGGTCCCGGCCCAGCGTGGAGACGGGCCGGTCCCGCCGCCAGTGGTCGTCGGTCCGTCCGCAGCGGGTCGGAGGGCCCGTGCCCGGACCGGGCGGGGACGGCACCGTCGGCGCGACCGGCCGCTCCGGTGCCGGCACCGTCCCGGGAGGCGCCCGTGCAAGGACCCCGGACCGCCACCGGGCGGATCGACCGCACCCGGTCGTCGGACCTGATGGAGCTGGCCGTCGACCGCAGTCCGGTGCCCTGGCAGGTCGGCGTGGTGCTGCGGACCGTCCGGGAGCTCGACGCGGACGGGCTGGCCCGGGCGCTGGCCGACCGGGTCGCGGCGGTGCCGCGGCTGCGCCGCAGGCTCGTCCGCACGCCGCCGCTGTGCGGACGCCCGGTGTGGGTCGACGATGCCGGCTTCGCCGCGGGCCGGCACGTCCGCGCGGTCCGGTGCCCCGCCCCGGGCGACGACGACGCCCTGTACGACCTCGCGGTCGGCGTCGTCGGGACCCGGCTGCCGTCCGACCGGTCGCCGTGGGCGGCGGTCGTCGTGTCCGGCCCGGCCGGGGGCGGGGGCGCCGTGGTGCTCGTGATGCACCACGTGCTCGCCGACGGCATCGGCGGGCTCGCCGCGCTCGGTGCGCTGGTCGACGGGGCGCCCCGGGGCGCGGACGCGGGGTTCCCCCGCAGGCCACCGTCGGCGCGGGAGCTGTTCCTCGACGCTCTCCACGAGCGGCTGCGGACCCTCGCGCACCTGCCGCGCGGGCTGCGCCGGCTGCGTGACGGCGTC
>NZ_JAMXSG010000083.1:0-20015 GCF_024124365.1 Pseudonocardia sp. McavD-2-B | reverse complement strand
GCCGCGGACGCGGCCCGCTCCAGGTAGCGGCTGCGGTCGCGGACGGCGTCGGGGACCGGCAGCGTCGCCGCCCGGAGCCAGTGCCGGTGCGCCTCGGCGTAGCCGCGCAGCCGTTCGGCCTCCTGCGCCGCCTCGAGGGTCGCCTCCAGCGCCTCGTCCGGGCGCCCGGCGAGCTGCCAGTGGTGGGCGAGGCGGGCCGCCGACCCGGGGACGCGGTGGCCGCCGTGCAGCGCGGTGGCGTAGCGGACGTGCAGCTCGACCCGCTCGGCGGGGAGCAGGTCGGCGGAGACGACCTCGGTCATCAGGCCGTGCCGCAGCGTGTAGCCGTCGGCACCGGCGACGACGACGAACCCGGCGTCAGCCGCCTCCCGCACGGCCGCGGCCAGCTCCGGCCCGTCGACGTCGACGACGGCGGCCAGCAGCGTGTGCTCGACCTCCCCGACCCCGGCCGCCACGGCCCGCACGACCTCCACCGCCCCCGTCGACAGCCCGGCGGCTCCCGCCCGCACCAGCTCGCGGACGGTCTGCGGCACGCCCCGCGGGTCCCCGTCGAGCACGGCACGGACGGTCTCGCGGGCCAGGAACACGTTCCCGCCGGAGTGCCGCCACACCAGGTCCTCGACGTCGTGGCGCCCCGGTGCCCACTGCGCGACCAGCTCGGCCAGCTCGTGCCGGGGCAGCGGCTCCACCCGGGCGAAGCGCACGCCGCGGTGGCGGCGCAGCTCCCCGGTGAGCCCGAGCAGGTCGATCGGGACGCCACCGGCCGGGTCGTCGCGGTAGGTGCCGACCAGCAGCACCGGCGACGACGACAGCGCCGCCAGCAGGTAGGCGAACAGGTCGCGGGTGGAGCGGTCGGCGCGGTGCAGGTCGTCGACGACGAGCACCACCGGACCCCGGCGGGCCGCCCGCTCGACGACGGCGGCCAGCTCGCCCAGCATCTCGACCCGCCCGGCCGGCCCGTCGGCGCGGTCCAGCCTCGACAGCGCGGCCGCGCACTCCCGGCCCAGCGCGCCGCGGGTGCGGGACTGCTCTCGCAGCGCGGACACGACAGGCCAGAACGGCGGGGCGTCGGCGATGTCGAGCGCGCGGCCGGACAGCACGACCGCGCCGCCGCTCGTCGCGGTGCGGCCGAACTCCGACACCAGCCGGGTCTTGCCGACCCCCGCGTCGCCGCCGAGGAGCACGGCCGAGGCCCCGCCGGCGACGGCGTCACGCAGCGCATCGGCGAGCAGGTCCAGCTCCGCGACTCGGCCGTGGAACACCTCGGCCGGGGTCTCCCTCACGCCCGGCCACGATAGTGACGGTGTCGTCACCGTTCCAGGGTTCCTGCGGCGACGGTGCGCCGGGCGAGCAGGATCGACAACCAGGCGTGGATGCGGGCGTCGGGTTCGCAACCCCGGCCGTCCCACGGGTGCAGCAGGTCGGCGTACCAGGAGGCCTCGGTGCGGGCGTCGGCGACGAGCTCGTCGCCACCGCACAGGGCCAGCGCCATCTCGCAGGCGGCACGCACACGCCACACCCAGAGCCGCTCGAACACCGTCACCCCGACACCGTCACACCCGGGCACTCGTCGGGCCGGCGCCGCTGGTTACAGGCGCGGCGTCACGACCCGGCGACCTCGATCACGACCTTGCCGACCGCCCCGCCGGACCGCAGGTGTGCGACGGCGCCGGGGGCGTCGTCCAGCGACACGACCCGGTCGACGGTGGCGCGCACCCGGCCCGCGCCGACCAGGCCGAGGACCGGCGTCAGCGCGGCGGCGACGGCGGCCCGCTCCTCGGCGGTGCGGACGCTGAAGGTGGTCCCGATCAGGCGGAGTCTGCGGAAGGACAGGGTGTTCAGGTCCAGCGTCGCCGACGGCCCGGCGAGCCGGCCGATCTGCACGACGGTCCCGCCGATCCGCACGGCGGGCAGGGCAGCGGTCAGGTAATCGCCGCCGACGAGGTCCAGCACGACGTCGACGGGCCCGTCGACGTCGCCCAGCGCGTCGACCCCGACGAGCGGGACCGCCCCGGCGTCGACGAGCGCGGCGCGCTTGGCGGGCGAGGTCGTCGTCGCGAGGACCGGTGCGGCCCCCAGCGCGGCGGCGAGCCGGATCGCGACCTGCCCGACCCCCGTACTGCCGCCGAGCACCAGAACGGCGCCGCCGTCGGTGCCGAACCCGGCCTGGGTGACCAGCGCGTCGTGCGCGGTCTCCAGCGCGACCGGCAGCGCGGCGGCGTCGGTCCAGGACAGGCCGGACGGGACCGGCAGGGCGCGGCGGGCGTCGACGACGGCGTACTCGGCGAACGCGGCGGGAGCGGACGCGAACACCCGGTCCCCCGGCCCGCGGCCCGGGGCACCGGTGACGCCCGGACCGGCGTCGACGACCTCACCGGCGAGCTCCATGCCCGCGGTGAACGAGCCGTCGTCGTCGGCGTGCGGGACGGGATAGCCGCCGCCCAGCGCCAGCAGGTCGGCCCGGTTCACCCCGGCCGCCCGGACCCGCACGAGCAGCTCCCCCGGGCCCGGGACCGGGGTGTCGATCTCGTCGACCTCCCAGGTCCGGGCACCGGGACGGCCGCGCAGGGCCCGCATCACTTCTTCCGGGGGCGCTTCTCGCGGACCCGGACCGAGACGCGGATCGGCGTGCCGCCGAACCCGAACTCCTCGCGCAACCGGCGCTCGACGAAGCGCCGGTAGCCCGCCTCGAGGAACCCGCTGGTGAACAGCACGAACGTCGGCGGGCGGGTCTGCGCCTGCGTCGCGAACATGATCTTCGGCTGCTTCCCGCCGCGGACCGGCGGCGGGGTCGCGGCGACGAGGTCGTTGAGCCACTGGTTGAGCCGCCCGGTCGGCACCCGGGTGTCCCAGGACTCCAGCGCGCGGTTCAGCGCGGGCGCGATCCGCTGGGTCGACCGCCCGGTCAGCGCGGAGACGTTGACCCGCTCCGCCCAGCGCACGCTGATCAGGTCGCGCTCCAGCTCACGGGTGAGCTGGTGGCGACGCTCCTCGTCGACCTTGTCCCACTTGTTGAACAGGATCACCAGGGCGCGCCCGGACTCCACCACCATCGTCAGGACCCGCTGGTCCTGCTCGGCGATCGGCTCGGAGGCGTCGAGCAGCACCAGCGCGACCTCGGCGGACTCGATCGCGGAGCTCGTCCGCAGCGAGGCGTAGTACTCCATGCCCGAGGCCATCTTGACCCGCTTGCGCAGGCCGGCGGTGTCGACGAAGCGGAACACCTGGCCGTCGAGCTCGACCAGGGAGTCGACCGGGTCGACGGTGGTGCCCGCGACGTCGTGGACGACCGACCGCTCCTCGCCCGCCAGCTTGTTCAGCAGGCTGGACTTGCCGACGTTCGGCTTGCCGACGAGCGCGACGCGGCGCGGGCCGCCCCCGGAGGCGCCGAAGTCGTCACGCGGGGTCTCGGGGAGGATGTCCAGGATCGCGTCGAGCAGGTCACCGGAGCCGCGGCCGTGCAGACCCGACACCGGGTGCGGCTCGCCGAGACCGAGCCGCCACAGGTCGGCGGTGTCGGAGGTGAGCCGGTCGTCGTCGACCTTGGTGGCGCACAGCATCACCGGCACGTCGGCGCGGCGCAGGACCCGCGCGACGGCCTGGTCGGTCGCGGTGGCGCCGACCGAGGCGTCGACGACGAGCAGCACCGCGTCGGCGAGACGCATCGCGGTCTCGGCCTGCTTCGCGACGAACCCCTGCAGGCCGGCGGCGTCGGGCTCCCAGCCACCGGTGTCCATCAGCTTGAACCGGCGGCCGTTCCACAGCGCGTCGTAGACGACGCGGTCACGGGTCACCCCCGGCACGTCCTGCACGACCGCCTCGCGACGGCCCAGCATGCGGTTGACCAGGGTCGACTTGCCGACGTTCGGGCGGCCGACGACGGCCAGGGTCGGGGTCGCCAGCGTCTCGTCGGGGTCGATCCCCGCGGTGACGACGCCCTCCTCGTCGACGGCCACGAACTCCGTCGGGTCCAGCCCGAGCCGGTCCATCTCGGCCCGGTCGGCCGCGTCACCGATCTCGACACCGCTGCGGTACGCCCCGCCGAGGCTCGTTCCGCGTTCGCTGCTCTCGCTCACTGCTCTCTCACGTCCCCGGCCGCGTCGGGCCGTGTCACTTGCCTGTGTTCGTTGTCCAGTTCGCGGACCAGTGTCCGCAGGGCCTCCGTGACCTCGGTGGTCGCGGCGGCCAGGCCGTTCCGTCCCGGCGCCGTCGGCGCCGGCAGCGGGTCGCCGACCAGCACGTCCACCCGGGGGCGGAGGCGGCGGGCCGCACCCGCCGGGCGGTGCGTGCCGCGCACCGCCACCGGGAGCAGCGGCGCCGATGCCGAGCGGGCCAGCCAGGCCGCGCCCTGCCGGGCCCTGCCGATGTCGCTGCCGACCTCGCCGGTGCCGCGGGTGCCCTCCGGGAAGACGGCGACCATGCCGCCGTCGCGCAGGACCTCCAGCAGGGTCGTCAACGGCCGCCGGTCGACGACGTCCCGCCGCACCGGCACCTGCCCCAACCACCGCAGCAGTGTCCCCACGATCCCGGAGAACATCTCCGCCTTCACGAGGAACACCACGCGGCGCCCGAACATGCCGAACAGCAGCGGTCCGTCGACGAACGCGCTGTGGTTCGCGACGAGCACCACCGGGCCGGTCGCCGGGATACGCTCCCGGTGCCGGATCCGCACCCGGAAGAACGGGACCCACAGCCAGGTGCCGATCCAGCGGCCGAGGTCGTGCAGCCACCCGAGAGCGTGCTCCGGCAGCGCACGCGCCCGGCTCACCCGTCCAGCCCCCGCGCGGAGACGAGCTCGCGCAGCTTCGCCAGCACGGCGTCCGCCGACAGGCGGTCGGTGTCGAGCACCAGCGCGTCCGCCGCCGCGTAGAGCGGCGAGACCCGGCGCGACGAGTCGAGCCGGTCCCGCCGTTCGACGTCGGCGAGGGTGACGTGCAGGTCGGCCTTGCGGCCCGCCTTCTCGTCCTGCCGCCCGCGCCGCGCCGCGCGGACCTCCGGCGACGCCGTCAGGTAGACCTTGAGGGGCGCGTCCGGAACCACGACGGTACCGATGTCGCGCCCCTCGACGACCATCCCGCCGCCGCTCCCGACGGCCGCGCGGATCAGGGCGTGCTGGCGGGCGACCATCTCGGCCCGGACCTGCGGCACCGCGGAGACGGCCGAGACGAACCCGGTCACCTCGGTGCCGCGGATCGGGCCGGAGACGTCCTCACCGTCGAGGGTGATCGTCGGGGCGACCGGGTCGGTGCCCGACTCCAGACGGGCCCCGATGGCGGCGCGGGCGATCTCGTCCTCCGTCGCACCCTCGCCCAGGCCGGCGCGCAGCGCGGCCAGCGTCGCGGCGCGGTACATGGCCCCGGTGTCCAGATAGGCCGCCGAGCAGGCCTGCGCCAGCCGTCGGGAGACGGTCGACTTGCCCGTCCCGGACGGACCGTCCATCGCGACGACGCCCCGCAAGGCCACCTTGTTCCCCCACCGTGTTCGAGTTGCTGCGTCCGGCATTGTCGCCGGTCGGCCCCCGCCACGACGGGGCGGGGTGTCCTACTGGGGCAGATCGGTGCGCAGCGCCCGCGCCCCGTGCAGGTAGACGTGCCGCATCGCCGAGCGCGGCTTCGGGGTGTCGACGTGGGCGAGCAGCCGCAGCACCCGCGGCAGCGCGCCGGGCACCGCCATCTCGGTGGCGCACATCAGCGGCACGTCGGTCAGCCCGAGCAGCCGTGCCGCGTACGCCGGGAACTCGGCGGTGAGGTCCGGGGTGGCGGTGAACCAGATCGAGATGATGTCGTCGGAGCGCAGCTCGTTGCGCTCCAGGACCGCGGTGACCAGCTCGGCGGAGCGGTCGAGGATCTCCTGCCGGTCGTCGGCGTCGACCTGGGTCGCGCCCCGTAGGGCCCGCACGGCCATCAGAGACCGACCGCCTTGTACAGCGAGCCCACCTCGACGCGGTCGAGGGGCCGCAGCTTGCCGGGACGCTGGTTGCCCAGGGCGACCGAGCCGACGTGGGTCCGCACCAGACGCAGCACCGGGTGGCCGACCTCCGAGAGCATCCGCCGCACGATGTGCTTGCGCCCCTCGTGCAGGACCAGCTGCACCGTGGCGCGGCCGGGGACGGCGTCGACGAGCTTGAACGCGTCGACGCGGGCGATGCCGTCCTCGAGCTCGATGCCGTCGCGCAGCCGCCGCCCGAGGTCCCGGGCGATCTTGCCCTCGATCTCGGCGAGGTAGGTCTTGGGCACCTCGTAGGACGGGTGCATCAGCCGGTGGCCGAGCTCGCCGTCGTTGGTGAGCAGCAGCAGCCCCTCGGTCTCGGCGTCGAGCCGGCCGACGTGGAACAGCCGCTGCGCAGTGTTCATGATCTCGACGCGGTCGGCGAGCAGGTCACCGATGCAGGGCCGGCCCATGTCGTCGGACATCGTGGAGTGCAGCCCGAACGGCTTGTTCAGCGCCAGGTAGACCTGGTCGTCGCGCAGGGTGACCCGGGCGCCGTCGACGTGGACGACTGCGGTGTCCGGGTCGATCCGGCGGCCCTGCTCACGGACGGTCTCGCCGTCGACCTGCACGCGTCCCTGCGCGATGAGGTCCTCGGCCGCGCGCCGGGAGGCGACGCCCGCGCGGGCCAGCACCTTCTGGAGCCGGACGCCGTCGGGGTCGTGTGTGTTGCTCATGGTGCCTAGCTTTCCAGGTCGTCGATCGCGTCGATGTCGGGCAGCAGCGGTGCCAGCGGGGGCAGCTCGGCCACGGAGGAGATCCCGAGCCGTTCGAGGAACAGCTCGGTCGTCCGGAACAGTGTCCCCCCTGTGTGTTCCTCGGTGCCGGCCTCCTCCACCAGTCCACGGGTGAGCAGGGTGCGGAGCACGCCGTCGCAGTTGACGCCGCGGACCGCGGAGACCCGTGCACGGGTGACCGGCTGGCGGTAGGCGACGACGGCGAGGGTCTCCAGCGCGGCCCGGGTCAGCCGGGCGCGCTGGCCGTCCATCAGCATCTTCTCGACGTAGGGGGCGTAGCGGTCGCGCGTGTAGAACCGCCAGCCCTCCCCCGCGCGGCGCAGGTCGATGCCGCGCCGTTCGGCGGTGTAGGCCAGCGACATCCGGTGCAGCGTCTGCCGGATCCGCGACGGCGTCTGGTGCAGCGCCGTGGCCAGGGACGGCTCGTCGACGGGGGCGTCGACGACGAGCAGCAGCGCCTCCAGGGCGTGCTCGAGCTCGGTGTCGTCGGCGAGCTCGTGGAACTCGGGCCCCTCGGGTTCCGGCTCGTCCTGGGTTCCGGGTTCCTCCGCTCGGGGGTCCTCTGCTCCGCGGGCCTTCGGCCCGTTCTCCGGCGCAGCCGAGTCGTCCGGCCCGGCAGCCGGGTCGGGATGGACGGAGTCGCGCCCACCGGGCCGCCCGGACCGGTCGTCCTGGACGTCGAGCGTTGCGGATGCGTCGTTGCGAGCACCGTTTCGCGACGCTCGACCGTCGGTCGACGTGTCCGAGGGGGCGGCATCGCCGGCGGTGGGGTCACCGGACCGGTCGAGATGCACGTTTCCGCCCTCGGCGGGGCCGGAACGTGCGTCTCGATAGCCCGGCGTCGCAGGTGCGGTGGTGACGGGTCCGGAGACCGCCGGCTCGGTGCCGGCGAGCCGGGCCGCCACGGGCTCGGTGTCGGCTGCGGGCCCGGCGTCCCGGGCGGGCTCCGCGGAGCGGGCGAGCTCGGCGTCGGCGGTCGTCGCCTCCTCGTCGGCCCCGTCGGCCCCGTCGGCGGCCCCGTCGGCCCCGTCGGCCACATCGGCCCCATCGGCCCCATCGGCCCCATCGGCCGTAGCCTCCGGCTCCGGAGCGGCTCGGTCGTCCGCGCCGGCCGCGACCTGCGGCGACGCGGTGGCGTGCGGGCTGCGCGGCACCGTGCGGCCGATCAGGCGCAGCAGCTCGGACGGGTCCTCCGGGTCGTCGGAGCCCGGCCGGTCGTCCGGCTCAGTCACCGGTGGTTCCGGTCCTCTCGTCGTCGGGGTCGGGACGGTGCACGTGCAGACCGTCGAGGTCCGCGTCCGAGCCGTCGGGATCCAGATCCGCCTCGTCCGGTCGGTCGAGGTCGGAGTCCGGACCGCCGAGGTCGTCGAGGTCCGCGTCCGGGTCGTCCAGATCGGTGTCCGGATCGTCGAGGTCCGCGTCCGGGTCGTTCAGATCCGTGTCCGGGTCGTCCAGGTCCGCGTCCGGGTCGTCCAGGTCCGTATCCGGATCGTCCAGGCCCGCGTCCCGAGCCTCCGGGTCCGCTCCGGAATCGGAGTCGGCGGCGGAGTCAGGGGCGGAGCCGGGGCCGGACGCGACCGACTCGTCGACGCGGTTCTTCTTCCGGCGGCGCCGGTTGCGCGCCCGCACCGCCTCCTCGGCGGCCGCGGCCTCGTCCTCCAGCGCGGCGGCGTAGGCGACCGGGTCGTCCTCGCGGTCCGCGGTCCAGGTGACCGTCAGGTCGGCGAACGCCTCCGGCTGCTCCAGGGCCACCGATCGCTCCCGGTACAGCTCCAGCAGTGCCATGAACCGGGCGATGACCTCCAGCGTCGCGACGCAGTCGGCGGTCAGATCGGCGAAGGTGGCCGTCCCGGCGAGCGCGAGCCGCTCCCGCAGGATCGCCGCGTGCTCGGGCACCGACACGTGCACCGCGTGCAGGTGGTCGACGCCGACCTCGTCGGGCGGGCGCGGCCGGAACACCGCGGCGGCGAGCTCGGCGAAGGCCTGCGCGTCGACGCCGAGCAGCACCTCGGGCAGCAGGTCGGCGTAGCGGTCCTCGATCGCGACCGAGCGCGGGAAGCGGCGCATCGCGCCGTTCTCCAGCTCGACGAACAGCGCCGCGGCCTCCTTGTAGGCGCGGTACTGCAGCAGCCGGGCGAACAGCAGGTCACGGGCCTCGAGCAGGGCGAGGTCGTCCTCGTCGTCGACCTCGGCGCCGGGGACGAGCCGCGCGGCCTTCAGGTCGAGCAGGGTCGCCGCGACGACCAGGAACTCGGTGATCTCGTCGAGGTCGGCGTCGTCGCCGAGGTCGGTGAGATGGGCGATGAAGTCGTCGGTGACCTTGTGCAGGGCCATCTCGGTGAGGTCGAGCTCGTGCTTGCCGATCAGCTGCAGCAGCAGGTCGAACGGGCCCTCGAAGTTGTACAGCCGGACGGTGAAACGACGGGCCCGCGGCGCGGCGACGTCGTTGTCGTCGAGACCGTCGCCCAGACCTTCGGGAGCACCGTCGGCGAGCAGCGTCACCGGGCGATGACCTCGCGGGCGAGCATCCGGTACGCCTCCGCGGCGTACGACGTGGGCGCCCACGTCGTGATCGGCTCCCCGGCGACCGTGGTCTCCGGGAACTTGATCGTCCGGTTGATGACGGCGTCGAACACCTTGTCCCCGAACGCCTCCACCACGCGGTCGTGGACCTCGCGGGTGTGCAGCGTGCGGGTGTCGAACATCGTCGGGAGCACGCCGAGCAGGCGCAGGTCCGGGTTGAGCCGCTCGGTGACCTTGTCGATGGTGTCCATCAGCAGTGCCACGCCGCGCAGCGAGAAGAACTCGCACGCCAGCGGGATGAGGACCTCGTCGGCGCAGGCGAGCGCGTTGATCGTGAGCAGGCCCAGCGACGGCTGGCAGTCGATGAGCACGATGTCGTAGTCGGGCAGGAACCGCTTGAGGGCGCGGCCGAGTGCCTGCTCCCGGCCGACCTCGGTGACGAGCTGGACCTCGGCCGCCGACAGGTCGATGTTCGACGGCAGCAGGTCCAGGTTCTCGACGCCGGTGTCCTGGAGCACCTCGTCTGCCTCGACGCCGCGTTCCATCAACAGGTTGTAGACGGTGGACTCGAGCTGGTGGGGCTGCACGCCGAGGCCCACCGACAGCGCGCCCTGCGGGTCGAAGTCGACGAGCAGGACCCTGCGGCCGTACTCGGCGAGCGCGGCCCCGAGGTTGATCGTCGACGTCGTCTTCCCGACGCCGCCCTTCTGGTTCGCCACCGCGATCACGCGGGCCGGGCCGTGCACCGACAGCGGTGCGGGCTCGGGAGCGCGCGCGCTGGTGGTCTGGGTGCCTCGCCCGTGATCCGGCGTCGGCTCGTCGCTCGGGTCGTCGGGCCTGCCCTGGGCCTCCGGCCGCGTCGGGTTCATGCGGTCTCCGGTCTCGTCGCGGGTACCGTGCCGGGTCCCGGGTCCCGGTCAGGGCCTGAGACCGCACTGCAGGAGATGTCCCCACGTGCGGCGACGTCCCCGTCGGGCCACGTCGCGGTATGGATTTCCAGGTCACCCTACCTGCGGGCGGGCGCCGTCCGGCCGACGGTGCGCCCCGGCGTGTCGCGCCTCAGCGGGCGGGCAGGACCGAGACCCCGCCCGCGCTGCTCTTCGCGGTGATCCGGTGGTCGGCACCGGGCTGGTCGGGGACGCCGACCTCGGTCGACCCGGCGGAGGTCTCGGCGGTCACCTCGTAGGCCGGACCCACCGGGACCCGGATCTCGACGCCGCCGGCGCTGGACTCCGCGGTCACGTCCGCGGCCGCCGCGGCGAAGGTCAGCTCGACCGCGCCGGCGCTGGATCTCGCCCGCACGTCGCCCGGTCCGGCACCGGTGGCGCTGACCTCGCCCGCCGACGACGTCAGGTCCAGCGCCCCGGTCAGTCCCTGGACCTCGATGCCGCCCGCACGCAGGTCGACCAGCGCCGACGACGAGGCGGGCGCGGTCACCACGAGACCGGCCTGGCAGCGGTCGCCGCCCTGGTCCGGGCAGCGGACGGTGACCCGCAGGACGCCGCCGTCGACCTTCTGCTCGACCTGCGGGCGGGCGTCGCCGGTCCACCGCAGGTCCTGCTCGACCGACGCCTTCTCCCCCGCGACGAGGCGCAGCGCCCCGGCGTCGGAGTCGACCTCGACCCGGGTGACCGTCCCGTCGACGGGCTCGTTCACCGCCTGCTGCTGCTCCTGCCCGGCGGCGGCACCACCGCATCCGGCCAGGAGGAGTCCCGCCACGACCGCCGTCACCCACGCTCCGTACCGCATGGGCCCCGGAACGTAGTCGTTCGCCGTCCCACGCCGAGCGCCGCCCCCACGATCACGGATCGGGCACCGATCCGGTCGCTCACCGACTCCGACGGTGCCGGATCCGTGATCACCCGGTGGCGAGCCGGAGTGCGCGGCGGATCTCGGCGACCACCCGCCCGGGTGCGGTGTCGAGGTCGTGCCAGGTCACCCGCAGGATCGTCCAGCCGTGGCCGGCCAGGACGTTGCCCTTGCGCCGGTCGTTGCGGAACCGCGCGACGTCGCTGTGCCACGCCCACCCGTCGAACTCGACGCCGACCCGTTCGGCCGGGAAGGCGAGGTCGAGCTCGTAGGGGCCGACCCGGTGGGCCCGTACCCACCCGGTCAGACCGGCCTCCCGCAGCACACGCATCAACCGCCGTTCGGCACCGGACCCGGCCCGGTCCCCCGCGGCGACGAGCAGCTCCCGTGCCCGGGGCGCGCCGGTGGCCCCGGTCATCCGGCACCAGGCCGCGTGCAGCGCACCGAACATCATCCCGCGCTGCAGCGCCCGGTCGAGGAGCGCGGCGCCGTCCGGCAGCGCGACGGCGGTCTCCAGCACGGTGAGTGGCCGCGCCGTCACCCCGACACCGCGGCGCACACCCCGGTCGGCCGGGTGCAGGTCCCGGCGGCGCACCCGCACCCCGGGTCGCACGGCGCGACGGGTCCGCCGCGGCACCGTCACCCCGGCGACGACCGGGGCGGCGTCGAGGATCCCGTGCCACCAGGCCGCGGCCGGCCCGTGCAGCACCGCGTCCGGACCCGCCCGGAACGACACCGCGCGCAGCCGGGCCTCGGGGCCGTACGGATGCGTCCGGTCGTGGTGGACTCCGGGCAGCGGGGTCCACCAGTGGCCCGCTGCGACCCGGCGGTAGACCGACCGGGCCGGGACCCCGCAGGCCACGGCCTGCGTCGTCGTCACCACACCGGCCTGTGCACGCAGCAGCTCCCACAGCTCCATCCGGCCACCCTGCCCACCGGCGCCGCCCCCCACCCCGGAACCGGACCCCTCCGTCGCGAACGCGAACGCGTGATCACGGATCGGGCACCGGACGCGTCGGTGGGCGACCGGGACGGTGCCCGATCCGTGATCACCCCCGGGCGCGGGGGTGCGCGGTGGCGTAGACCTCGCGCAACGTGTCGACGGTGACGTGGGTGTAGATCTGCGTGGTCGCGACGCTCGCGTGCCCGAGCAGCTCCTGCACCACCCGTACGTCGGCGCCGCCGGAGAGCAGGTGGGTGGCGAAGCAGTGCCGCAGGGTGTGCGGGGAGACCGCGGCGACGACGTCGCCGGGCAGCCCGGACGCCTCGGCGGCGGCGCGCAGGACGTGCCAGGCGCTCTGCCGGGACAGCCGGTTGCCGCGGGCGTTGAGCAGCAGCGCCGGGCTGCCCGTGCCCCGTCCGGCGAGGTCGGGCCGGGCCCGGACCCGGTAGGCGTCGACGGCGGCCAGCGCGGGGCGCCCGACGGGCACGATCCGCTGCTTGTTCCCCTTGCCGTGCAGCAGGATCGTCCGCGCGTCCGGGTCCAGGTCGTCGAGGTCGGCGCCGACGACCTCGGAGATCCGGGCGCCGGTGGAGTACAGCAGCTCCAGCAGGGCCCGGTCGCGCAGCCCGACCGGTCCGTCGGACACGCAGCCGGCGAGGAGCTGGTCGACCTGGTCGACCGTCAGCGCGGACGGCAGCCGCGAGCCCAGCGCGGGCGGCGCCACCCCGGCCGCGACGTCGGTCGGGGTCAGCCCCTCGTACAGCGCGAACCGGTGCAGCCCGCGCACCGCGGCCAGCGCCCGCGCCGCCGAGGACGCGGCCAGCGGGCGCTCCCCCGTGCGCAGCGCCGTGACGAACGCGGCGACGTCGGCCTCGGCCACCTGGGTCAGCTCCGCGCGTCCCAGGTGGTCGAGGTGGTCGAGGTAGCGCCCGAGGTCGAGCCGGTAGGAGCGGAGGGTGTTCTGCGCCCGTCCCCGTTCGACGGCCAGGTGGTCGAGGTAGTCCTCGGCCACCCGGCGCACGGTCGGCACCGTCAGTCCCGCAGGGCCGGGACGACCTCGCGCTCGAACAGCTCGATGCCCGACCGGTCGTAGGCGGCCTCGGGGAAGTAGAAGATGCCGTAGCTCATGCCGACGGCCTGCAGCGCGGAGAGCTTCTCCACGATCTGCTCCGGGGTCCCGACGCCGGGCATCCCGCGGAACGCACCCAGCGCGCCCTGGGCCTTCTCCGCACCGACGATCGGCTCCAGCCGGGCGACGAGCCGGGCGAGCCGCTCCTCCACCTCGGCCTCGGTGTGCCCGATCGCGACGTTGTAGTTGGCCGAGCGGACGATGGCGTCGTAGTCGGTGCCGACGTCGCGGCAGTGGTCGGCGAGCAGCGCCGACTTGTGCCGGAAGCCGTCGAGGGTGCCGTCGAAGTTGGTGTACTGCGCGTACTTCGCGGCGATCTTGAGGGTGACCTTCTCGCCGCCGCCGGCGATCCACAGCGGGATGCCGCCGTCCTGGAGCGGGCGGGGCGCGACGATGGCGTCGTCGACGGTGTAGTGCTTCCCGTTCAGGGTGGCCCGGCCCTCGCGCCAGGCCTGGGCGAAGATCTGCACGCCCTCGTCGAGCATGCCGAGCCGCTCGCCGGGCCGGGGGAAGCCGTAGCCGTAGGCGCGCCACTCGTGCTCGTACCAGCCGCCGCCGATGCCCATCTCGACGCGGCCCTTGGAGATGACGTCGGTGGTGGCGGCGACCTTCGCCAGGTACGCGGGGTTGCGGTAGGCCATGCAGGTGCACATCTGGCCGAGCCGCACCCGCTCGGTCGTCGCGGCGAAGGCGGCCATCAGGCTCCACGCCTCGTGGCAGGCCTCGTCGGTGGGCGCGGGGACGGTGTGGAAGTGGTCGTACACCCAGACCGACTCCCAGACGTCGCCGCGGTCGGCGTGCTCGGCGAGGCCGCGCATCACGTCCCACTGGGCGGCGGGGTCGATGCCGACGAGGTCGAGACGCCAGCCCTGGGGCACGAAGAGTCCGAAACGCATGCGCCGAGCCTAGGACGTCCGTCGCGCGGCGACCCGTAAGGGCAGTCTGCACAGTGGTCGGCCCCAGACCGGGCACATCGCCCCGTGACCGGGCTCTGACCTGCACCTACCGTTCTCGCAACCAGCCGAGAGGAGACCGAGATGAGCGGTGGGGTCGGTACGGACGACTACGCCCTGACCAGGGTTCCGGAGCACGCCCGGTACTCGTGGTGGAGCGTGGCGGTACAGCGGTTCGGGCAGGTGTCGGCCCTGAGCCAGTTCCTGCTCGGCTCGACACTCGGGTTCGGGATGGGGTTCTGGGACGCCTTTCTCGCCTTCACCCTCGGCGCGGTGATCCTGGAGCTGGTCTCGATCGGCGTCGGGATCATCGGCTGCAAGGAGGGCCTGAACACCTCGCTGCTGGCCCGCTGGACCGGCTTCGGCCACGGCGGCAGCGCGCTGATCGGCGTCGCGATCGGGGTGAGCCTCGTCGGCTGGTTCGGCGTGCAGTCCGGGGTCTCGGCCGAGGGCCTGGTCACGCTGATCGGCGGGCTGCCGGTCTGGGCGTGGTCGCTGGTGTTCGGCCTGGTCGTCACCATGATCGTGCTGTGGGGCTTCGGCTCGATGCAGTGGGTCGCCTACATCACCGTGCCGGCGTTCCTGGTGCTGGTCGGCTGGTCGATCGGCAGCGCCCTGCTCGGCCACGACCTCGGCGCGCTCATGGCGAGCCCGCCGCCGGGGCCGTCGATCTCGCTGGTCGAGGGCACGACGCTGGTCGCGGGCGGCTTCATCGTCGGGGCGATCATCACCCCGGACATGACCCGGTTCAACCGGACCTCCGCCGACGTGGTCAAGCAGACCGTCGTCGGGTTCACCCTCGGCGAGTACGTGATCGGCATGTCCGGTGTGCTGCTGGCGCACGCCATCCGCTCCGACGACATCATCACCATCGTCACGTCGTCGGTCGGCTGGGTCGGGACGCTGATCATCATCCTCGGCACCCTCAAGATCAACGACTGGAACCTTTACTCGTCCGGGCTGGGCGTGGTGAACTTCGCGGGAACCGTGCTCGGGCGCACCGTGAGCCGCCCGATGGTCACCCTCGCGCTCGGCGTGGTCGGCTCGCTGCTGGCCGCGGGCGGCATCCTCGACCTGTTCACCGGGTTCCTGTCGGTGCTGGGCGTGGTGTTCCCGCCGATCGCCGGGATCATGGTCGCCGAGTACTTCGTGGTGAAGCGCTGGCGCGGTGACCTGGAGGCGGCGCGGGCCACCGGTGCGCTGCCCGCCACCTCACCGACCTGGGTCCCGGCGACGCTGGCCGTCTGGGCCGCGTCGGCCCTGCTCGGCGGTCTCGTCGACGCCGGACTGCCCAGCGTGAACTCGATCGTGGCGGCCTTCGTGCTCTACGTCGTCGCCGGACGGCTCGGGCTGCTCCGCGGGATCGGTGTCAGCCGCACCGAGGCGCCGGGCCGGGCCGCAACCCCCGCCGTCACGTCCTGACCCGCACTCCGCGCCGCCCGCCCGTGACGTCACGGGCGGGCGGCGCGGCACCACCGAAGGAGCACTCCATGCGTATCGGCATCGACGTCGGCGGCACCAACACCGACGCCGTCCTGCTCGACGACGCCCCGTCCGGCGGTGTCCGGGTGCTGGCCGCCGTCAAGTCCGCGACCACCGACGACGTCACCTCCGGCATCGTCGGCGCGCTCACCGGGCTGCAGGCCGACCACCCGTTCTCCCCCGCCGACGTCGACGCCGTGATGATCGGGACGACGCACTTCGTCAACGCCCTGGTCGAGGCCCGTCGGCTCGCCCCCACCGCGGCGCTGCGCCTGGGCCTGCCCGCCACCGCGGCGCTGCCCCCGATGGTCGACTGGCCGCAGCGGCTGGTCGACGCGATCGCCGGGCGCGGCTACCTCGCCCACGGCGGCCACGAGTTCGACGGCCGCCGCATCTCCCCGCTCGACCCGGACGAGCTGCGCCGCCACGCCGCGGACATGGCCGCCCACGGCGTCCGCTCGGTCGCGATCTCCTCGGTGTTCTCCCCGGTGACCAGCGAGTGCGAGCTGGCCGCCGCGGAGATCATCGCCGAGGAGCTGGGCCCGGACGTGCCGATCTCGCTGTCCCACGAGATCGGCCGGGTCGGGCTGCTGGAGCGGGAGAACGCGACGATCGTCAACGCCGCGCTGCGCGAGCTCGCCGCGCACATCGTCGACGCGCTCGCCGGGGCGGTGCAGGGCCAGGGCATCACCGCACCGCTGTACCTGTCGCAGAACGACGGCACCCTGATGGACGTCGGCTACACCCGTCGGTACCCGGTGGCGACGTTCGCCTCCGGCCCGACGAACTCGATGCGCGGCGCCGCCGTGCTGTCCGGGCTGGGCACCTGCGCGGTCGTCGACGTCGGCGGCACCACCTCCGACGTCGGCGTGCTGACCGCGGGCTTCCCGCGCGAGGCCGCCGTCGAGGTCAGCGTGGCCGGGGTGCGCACCAACTTCCGGATGCCCGACGTGCTCAGCGTCGGCATCGGCGGCGGCTCCCTGGTCCGCACCGGCTCCCCCGAACGGCCCGACGGGCCCACCGTCGGCCCGGACTCGGTCGGCTACCGGCTCACCGAGCGGGCACTGGTGTTCGGCGGCGACACCCTGACCGCGACCGACATCGCCGTCGCGGCGGGCCGGGCCGACATCGGCGACCGCTCCCTGGTCGCCGGGCTGTCCCGGGAGCTGGTGACCGCGGCGCTGGACCGGATCGCCTCCGACGTCGCCGACGTCGTGGACCGGATGCGGATCTCCGCCGACCCGCTGCCGGTGGTCGCCGTCGGCGGTGGCTCGGTGCTGCTGCCCGAGGCGTTCCCCGGGCTGGGCGCGGTGCACCGCCCGGAGAACTTCGCCGTCGCCAACGCCATCGGCGCGGCGATCGCGCAGGTCGGCGGCGAGGTCGACCGGGTGTACGCGATCGAGCCCGGCCGCCGCGACGCCGTCGTCGACGCCGCCAAGCAGGAGGCCGTGGACCGTGCGGTCGCCTCCGGCGCCGACCCCGGCTCGGTCGCGCTCGTCGACTTCGACGAGGTCCCCATCCCCTACCTGCCCGGCAACGCGACCCGCATCCGCGCGAAGGCGGTCGGCGACCTGCGCCTGGAGCGGACGGTGACCCGGTGACGGCGCTGCTGACCGCCGAGGACCTGCCCGCGCTCGCCCGGGGCGCGGCGCTTCTGGGGACCGGCGGTGGCGGCGACCCCTACCTCGGACGGCTGCTGGCGCAGCGGGCGCTGCGCGAGCACGGTCCCGTGCCGCTCGTCGCCCCCGCCGACCTGCCCGACGACGCCGCCGTGTTCGTCGTCGCGCAGATGGGGGCGCCGACGGTGAGCGTCGAGAAACTGCCCGCCTACGACGAGATCGGCCGCGCGGTCACCGCGCTCGCCGCGCACCTGGGGGTCACGCCCACCCACGTGGCGTGCATCGAGGCCGGTGGCATCAACTCCACGATCCCGGTGGCCGGTGCGGCGATGCTCGGGCTGCCGCTGGTCGACGGCGACGGCATGGGCCGGGCGTTCCCCGAGCTGCAGATGGTGCTGCCCGGCGTCGCCGGCGTCCCCGCCACCCCGATGTCGATCACCGATGAGCAGGGCAACACCGGCATCCTGGGCTGCCCGACCGCGAAGTGGGCCGAGGACCTCGCCCGCTGCATGACCATCACCATGGGCTGCACCGCGATCATCTCGAACTATCCGATGACCGGCGCCCGGGCGCGGGAGACGATGATCCGCGGCACCCTCGGGCTCTGCGTGCGGATCGGGCGCGCCATCGCCGGGGCCCGGGCCGGGTTCACCGACCCGGTCGCGGCGGCCGCCACCGTGGTCGGCGGGCGGGTCGTGCACACCGGGAAGGTCGTCGACGTCGAGCGGCGCACCACCACGGGGTTCGCCCGCGGGACGGCGACGCTGTCCGGCGGCTGTGTCCTGCGGTTCCAGAACGAGCACCTGATCGCCGAGGTCGACGGCACGACCGTCGTCACCACCCCGGACCTGATCATGGTGCTGGACACCGCGACCGGGGAGCCGGTGACCACCGAGGCGCTGCGCTTCGGGCACCGGGTCAGCGTGCTCGCCGCCCCCGCGGACCCGCGCTGGCACACCCCGGAGGCGATCGCCGTCGTCGGACCGCGGTACTTCGGCTACGACACCGACCCCGTGCGGGTCCACGACACCGTGACGGACGGAGCACCGGTATGACCTGGACCCTGACCCCGGACGACCTGCCCGACCTCGCCCGCGGCGCCGCGCTGCTCGGCACCGGCGGCGGCGGGGACCCCTACATCGGGCGCCTCATGGTGGAGCAGGCGATGCGCGAGTACGGACCCGTCACCGTGCTCGACCCGGCCGACCCCGCCGACCTGCCCGACGACCTCTTCGTCATCGCGACGGCGATGATGGGCGCGCCCACGGTGATGATCGAGAAGATCCCCCGCGGCGACGAGCCGGTGCTCGCCCTGCGCCGCCTGGAGCAGCACCTCGGGCGCACCGCCGACGCGACCATCCCGATGGAGTGCGGCGGCATCAACTCGATGATCCCGCTGGTCGTCGCGGCCCGGACCGGGCTTCCGGTCATCGACGGCGACGGCATGGGCCGGGCGTTCCCGGAGCTGCAGATGGAGACCTTCGGGGTGTACGGCGTGCCCGGGTCGCCGATGGTCGTCGCCGGGGACCACGGCGAGTCGGTGCTCATCGACACCGGCACCGACAACCACCGCATGGAGCACCTGGCGCGCGGCGCCGCCATCCGGATGGGCGGGTCGGCGCTGATCGCGGAGTACCCGATGTCCGGCGCCGACGTGCGCCGCACCGCGATCCCACACACCCTCACCCTGGCGCTGCGGCTGGGCCGGGCGATCCGGGAGGCACGCGAGCAGCTCGGCGACCCGGTCGGGGCGATCGCCGACGCCCTCGCCCCGACCCTGTACCGGCACCTGCGGGTGCTGTTCGCCGGCAAGGTCTCCGACGTCGAGCGGCGCACCGTCGACGGGTTCGCCCGCGGCACCGCGCGGTTCACCGCGTTCGACGGCGGCTCCGAGCTCCGTACCGTCTTCCAGAACGAGACCCTGGTCGCGACCGTCGACGACACCACCGTCGCGGTCGTCCCGGACCTCATCTGCGTGCTGGAGGCCGAGTCCGGGGAACCCATCACCACCGAGGCGCTGCGCTACGGCCAGCGCGTCGTCGTGGTGGGGATCTCGACGCCGGACATGATGCGCACGCCGGAGGCCCTCGCGGTGTTCGGGCCGGCCTGCTTCGGGCTGGACGTGCCGTTCGTGCCGCTGGAGACCGCGGTCCCGCGGGGAGCGGGCGCCGCGGACCGGGTCTGACCTGGCAGCATCCCCGTCGTGGAGGTGACCGCAGGCGACGTCGACGCCCTCGTCACCGGGGTGCTGCTGCTGGGCTCCGGCGGGGGTGGCGACGCCCGGGTGTACGCCCACGTGCTGCGCTCGGTGCTGGTGGCGGGCCCGGTCCGGCTGCACTCCCCCGCCGAGCTCGGCGACGCCCCGGTGCTGCCGGTCGGGATGCTCGGCGGCACCCGGGTGCTGGGCGAGAAACTGCCCTCGGGCGACGAGCTGCCCGCGGCCGTGCGCGCGCTGGTCCGCTGGACCGGGGTCACCCCGGCCGCGGTCATGCCGTTCGAGGCGGCCGGCCTGAACGGGGTGCTGCCGCTGCCGCTGGCCCACCAGCTGGGGCTGCCGCTGGTCGACGCCGACCTGATGGGGCGCGCGCTGCCCCGGGTCGACCAGCTGACCCGGGTCGTCGCCGGGGGTGCGGTGACGCCGATGGCGCTGGCCGAGCCGGCGGGGCAGACCGTCGTCGTCGACGGTGGGGACCCGGTGTCGACCGAGCTGACCGTGCGCGCGTTCGTCGCCCAGGCGGGTGGCTGGGCCGGGGCCGTGATGGCGCCGGCGCCGGCTGCGGCCGCGCTCGGCGACGCCTGCCTGGGCACGCTGGGCCGCGCGCTGGGGCTGGG
>NZ_JAMXSG010000082.1:0-20065 GCF_024124365.1 Pseudonocardia sp. McavD-2-B | reverse complement strand
CCGGTCCGCTGTCGAGGACCCGGCCGGCGCGGTCGACCAGCAGCCCGACGACCTCGCCGACCGCGCCGCCCGCGGCCAGCCGCCGTCGCTCGGGGGCGGTCAGCACGTCGTGCACGGTGGAGTGCCCGGCCCGCCACGCCCCGATCCCGACGACCGCGGTGTCCAGCGCGGCGCAGCGGGCCAGCGCGTCGGCGACGCCCGGCTGGGCCCGCACCGCGCGGGCGGTGTCGGCGTCGGGCAGCAGCAGGGGCGCGTAGACCGGGTAGGCGTCGCCGCCGCACAGCGCGGCGGCCCGGAACACCGCGGTGGCCGAGCCGTCGCGCCGCCACGGCAGCGAGTAGGCGCCGCACAGCTGCACGACCGTGCAGCGCGCGAGCCGGGGGAGGAGCCCGACGACGTCGTTGACCGTCCGGGACCAGGCCAGGCCCAGGACGTCGCCGGTGCCGACGGTCTCGGCGAGCAGCGCGGCGGCGAGCGCGGGCACCCCGCCGTCGTCCCGGGCGACCAGGGCGCGGCGCAGCCCGTGGGCGGCGCGGACGGCGGACGAGCGCCGCGCGTCGACGTCCGCGCCCGGGTCGATGTCGACCCGGACCAGTCCCCGCTCGAGGGCCGCGTCCAGCAGCCGGGCCACCTGGAACCGGCTGAGCCCCAGTTCGGTGCCGACCGCGATCCGGGACCGCCCGTGCAGCAGCACCTGCTCGGCCACCTCGGCCGCGAGCACCCGGCGGGCCGGGCCCCAGGCGGGTGCATCGTCTTCACCGCTCATCTGAGCACCGTAGCGCGCGCATCGGCCGGTGATGTTGACCGTCCGTGCCCGCAGCCGTGTACTCGACGGTGTTGGGACCGCTCAGATGAGTGGAGGCAGGCCATGACCGCGACGATCGGCACGACGCCGGCAGCCGCGCACCATCCTGCGCCGGAACCGGCCCCGGTGTCGCGCCAGCTGCTCGTCGGCCGCGACGACGGCTACGGCGACCTCGCCCTGGAACGGTTCGCGCTCGCCCCCGGTGCCGGGGCGTGGCACGCCCCGGCCGCGCCCTGCGACCGGCTGCTCGTCGTCCTCGCCGGCCGGGCCCGGGTGGGCGTCGAGGCCGGCGGGCCGTCGGTGGATCTCGCCGCGTACGAGGTCGTGCACGTGGCGGGCGGGCACGCCCACCGGGTCGACGTGCTCGCCCCCGGGCCCGACGGGTGCCTGGAGTGGATCCTGCTGGCGGGCCCCCGGCCGGACCCTCAGCCGTAGAGGTCGGGGCGGCGGTCGGCCAGGTAGGGGTTCGCCCGCCGCGACACCGCCAGCGCGGACCGGTCCAGCTCGGCCACCAGCAGCTCCGGGTCGCGGCCGGCCCGCACCACGGCGCCGTCCGGCCCGGCGACGCAGGACAGCCCGCCGTAGGTCAGCGACCCCTCGGTGCCGCACCAGTTGGCGTAGGCCACGTACACCTGGTTCTCCCACGCCCTGGCCGGGACGAGCACCCGGGGCACGTGGTCGTAGGGGAGCATGTTCGCGGTCGGGACCAGCACCGCGTCGGCGCCGGCCAGCGCCAGCGCGCGGACGGTCTCGGGGAACTCGACGTCGTAGCAGACCAGCAGGCCGAGGCCCCACCCGTTCCAGGTCACGACGGCGGGCGGGGTGTCCGAGGCGGTGAAGCAGGCCCGGTCGAGCGCGCCGAACAGGTGCGTCTTGCGGTACCCGGCGAGCCGGGTCCCGTCCGGCCTGACCAGGGTGACGGCGTTGGCGACCCGTCCGTCGTGGCGCTCCGGGTAGCCGTAGAGCACCGCCGTGCCCGACGTCCTGGCGATCGTGGTGACGGCGTCCGCCGACGGCCCGTCGGCCGGCTCGGCGAGCGCGGCCACCGCATCGGCGCCGATGTCGTAGCCGGTCAGGAACATCTCCGGGGTGACGAGCAGGTCCGCGTCCGCGGCGGCGCACGCCTCGGCGAGCCGGGCGAGGTTCCCGGCCACGTCGTGCGGCCGGGAGACGGTCTGCAGCAGCGCGACGCGCATCAGTCCGGCAGCGCGGGCGGCGCGAGCTCGGCGAACCGGTCCCCGGGACCGGGGTTGTCCGGCGGGGTGGACCCGCCCAGGTGCGCGACGATCCCCCAGACCGCGTTCAGCGCGGTCTGCACCGCGCCCTCCGCCCAGGCCGGGGTCCACGACACGTCGTCGCCCGCCATGAAGATCCCGCGCTCGGCGGCGGGCAGGTCGTCCTGCACGAAGTGGCAGTACATCCGCCGGTTGTAGCGGTAGTGCCCGGGCAGGGCACCCTTGAACGCACCGAGGCTGTGCGGGTCGGACTCCCAGGTCACGGTGATCGGGTCGCCGATCACGTGCGCCCCGACGTCGACGGTCGGGTAGATCTTGCGCAGCGCGCCCAGCGCCAGCTCGACCCGCTTCTCGACCGGGTACGGCAGCATCTTCAGCGAGTCGCTCATCCACGAGTACGACAGGCAGATCACCCCGGGCCGGTCCGGCCCGTTGTCGAACAGGTACGTGCTGCGGGTGAGCCGGTCGGTCAGCGTCGTGGACATGACCTCGCGCCCGGTCGCCGGGTCGACGTCGCGCCAGAACGGCCGATCCACCATCACGAACGTCTTGGTCGACTGCATGTAGCGGGTGCGGTCTAGGGCCATCCACACCTCCTGGCCGAACAGCGACTCGTCGGTGTCGATCTGGGTGGACAGCAGCCAGCTCTGGCAGGTGGTGAGCACCGCGGACACGTCGCGGGTGCCGCCGTAGACGTCGGTGACACGGATCGTGTCCGCGTCGAGGCGGTGCAGCCGCGCGACGCCCGGGCGGGTCCCGCCTCCGTGCAGCGACGACAGGCTGGTCCCGGCGGGCCAGTGCACCAGATCGTCGGGGGTGCGGGTCCACAACCCCTGCGGCACCTGCTCCACCCCGCCGACGACGAGCAGCTGGTCGTCGTCGCAGCCGGTCAGCACCACCCGCAGGATCTCGAGCATCGAGTTCGGGAAGTCCGAGTCCCAGCCGCCGGTCCCGAAGCCGACCTGCCCGAACGCCTCGCGGTGGGCGAAGGACAGGTCGGAGAACGCCTTCGAGGTGGACACGAAGTCGTAGAAGGTGCGGTCGTCCCAGACCTCGACGAGCTCCGCCCACAGCGCCCGGATGCGCGGGATGTCGCGCTCGCGGATCGCCTGCTGCAGGTCGGTGAAGCCCGCGCCCTCCTCCAGCGCGCTCGCCCAGGCGTCGGCGACCTCGGTGAAGAACGGGGGCAGGTCGGCCAGGGTCCGGCCGTAGTACGTCCGCCCGTGCAGGTCGATCACCGTGCTGCCGGCCGCCTCCGTCAGCGGGTTCGGGAACGGCGCGGTGGGCAGCCCGAGCAGGTCGACGTAGTGGTGGAACGCCGTCGAGGAGCGGGGGAAGCGCATCCCGCCCAGCTCGGCGACGATCCCGTCGGCACCCTCGAAGGGCTGCGAGCGCAGCCGTCCGCCCAGGTGGGAGGACTCGTACACGACCGGCCGCAGCCCGATGCGCATCAGCTCGTAGGCGGCGACGAGCCCGGCGATCCCGGCCCCGACGACCACGACCTCGGTCCCCAGCCGGTCCGGTGGGACCCGGCCGAGTCCGGCCGGGTGGGCCAGCCAGTCGTCGTAGGGGAAGGGGAAGTCCGGGCCGAACGCGGTGACGGGTGGCTGCTCGGGGCTCATGGGTGGGCTCCTCGGGTCGTGTGCCGGGGATCACCCGGCCCCGCGACCCTATCCAGGATCCCCGCCCCGGATCAGCCCTTTCCGCGCCGCGAGCGCACGACGCCGGTGACGATCCGCTGGTAGGTGGTCGGCAGCAGCCGCACCATCGAGTCGATGGCCCAGGCGTCCGGTCCGATGAGGACACGGCGCTGGTTGCGCCGCACGCCGTCCAGGATGGTCTTCGCGGCCCGGTCCGGGGTCGTGGTGAGCATCCGCTCGAACTCGGCGGTGGCGTCGGCGGCCGGGCGGCCGGTGGCGGCGGCGACGCTGTCGTCGACCCGGGCGGCCTTCGCGATGTTGGTGCGGATCCCGCCGGGGTGCACGCAGGTCGCGGACACCGGGGACCCGGTGAGCTCGAGGTCCTGGCGCAGCGACTCGGTGAACCCGCGGACCGCGTACTTGCTCGCGTTGTAGCCGCTCATCAGGGGCTGCGCGGCGACGCCGAAGATGCTCGACAGGTTGACCACGTGGCCGGTGCCCGCGGTCTCCATGTGCGGCAGGAACGCCTTGGTCCCGTAGACCACGCCCCAGAAGTTGATGTCCATGATCCATCGGTAGTCCTCCAGGGTCAGTGCCCCGGTGGTGCCCGACAGCGCGACGCCGGCGTTGTTGACGATCATGTGGACGGCGCCGTGGTCGGCGACCACGGCGTCGGCCCAGCCGTAGACCGCCTTCTCGTCGGAGACGTCCAGCTCGGCGGTGGTGACCCGCACCTGCGGCCCGGCGAGCGCGGCGGTCTCGGCGAGGCCCGCGGCGTCCCGGTCGGCCAGGGCGAGGTGGCAGCCGTCGCCCGCGAGGCGCAGGGCCAGAGCGCGCCCGATGCCGGACCCGGCTCCGGTGATCGCGGCGGTACGACCGGTGAAGGACTTCATCGTCGGCTCCTCACGAGCGGGGTGTGGTGGGCGACCCTAATCTGATGACGCGTGATTCCACATAGCGGGGTGACCGGCGTCATCCCAGGCCGGTGCCGCCCACGAGGAAGAGGGCGAGCGCGTCCGTGACCCGGTCCCGGGGCGGGTCGAACCCGCTCACCGTCCAGGTCATGACGACGTGGCTGATCCCGCCGATGACGGCGTCGGCGCGCAGACGGGTGGCGGTGGTGTCGGCGGGGGAGGGGTCGGCGTGGTCCGCGGTGAGCGCCAGCAGCAGCCGCCCGAAGCCGGACATGGTCTCCAGCGAGGTCTGCTCGACCTCGGGGCTCACGCCGAGCACCTCGAACCAGACCACCCGGGCGAGCCGCGGGTCGTCCTCCACCACGCGCAGGAACGCGTCGAGGCCGGCCCGGGCCAGCGTGAGCGGGTCGGTGCCGGGCGCCGCGGCCAGTGCGGGGGGCACCGCGTCGCGGAGGCGGGCGGTGCACTCGGTGTAGACGGCGAGCAGCAGTGCCTCGGTGCCCTCGAAGCACTCGTAGAAGTACCGGTCGGCGACGCGTGCCTCACGGCAGATCCGGCGCACGGTGGCCGCCCGGTAGCCGTCGGTCCCCAGCACCTCCAGCCCCGCGTCGAGCAGCCGGCGGCGACGGTCCTCGGCGCGGTCCGACGCGGACGCGCCCGCGTAGGTCCGGCCGGTGCTCACCCCGCCATTCCAGCACGGACGGGTCGAACCCCCGGGCTCCCCGGTGCTGCGGCAGGACGGGGACGGCCCGGGTGCGCCCCCGCCTCGCCTACCTCGACCGGGTGAACCTGCTGTGTACGACCGGCGTGGCGACCGTCGCTCCGAGAAACAGTCCGAGCGTTCGGTTTCTCCACCCGCCGTGACCGGATGATGCGGCCGAGAGGGGCATTCACCAGCGTGTTCGGGTGGCGCCGGCCGCGTGGATTTGCCAGACACGTGACCCGCGTCGCATCCTAAAACCGTCATGCGTGACCGGAAGTTGTGTCGGGTTGCGGGTGTGGACGGTCGCATCCAGGCCGTTGCCGTCTCGTTGCACGGGTGAGCAACGCACCCGACGGCGACGTCCGGTGGATGCCACCTCGACGAGGAGGAACGGTATGGGCGAGAGCACGAGCCGCGTGGCCTACATGCGCCGCTGTGACTCCGGCGACCGATGGCCCGGACAGGGACGCCGGATGCCGAGGGCCCAGTCGTCGTGCGTGGTGGACCTCCTGCTGGCGGCCCGTCGCCTCCTCGACGACAGCCGCCTCCCGCACCCCGAGCACGTCGTCGACCTCGGGTCGGCCCGCGCGGTGCTGCGGTCGGTGTGGGCCGAGGCCATGTCCTCGCTCGGCTCCGGCACGGCACCGTCGCCGGAGCTGGTGAGCATGCTCGGCGAGGTCAAGGAGCTCGACGAGCAGCTCCTGCTCGACGAGCTCGCCCACCAGGACCGCGCCCTGCAGCGCGTCCGGGCCGCACTCGCGCAGCTCGGCGAGGCCCGCACCAGCACCGCCCTGCTCGACACCGCCGCCTCGACCGCCTGCGGCCTCGGCTTCGACCGCTCGATCGTCTCGCGTGTGGCGGAATCCCTCTGGATCCCCGAGCGCGTGCACGTCGAGCGCGACCCGGCCTGGGCCGAGGAGATCCTCGTGATGGGCCGCACCCACCCGCAGACCCTCGACGGCCGGATCGTCGAGTCCGAGATGGTCCGCCGGCGCACCTCACTGCTGGTCGACGAGGTGCAGGAACGCCCCGGGGTCAACCGGCCGATCGCCGACGCCTCGATGTCGCGCAGCTACTGCGCCGCACCGATCGTGGTGCACGGCGTCGTCGCCGGGTTCGTGCACGCCGACTGCTACTACCAGCAGCGCAACGTCGACCCGCTCGACCGCCAGCTGCTCACCCTCTACGCCCAGGGGCTCGGCCAGGCCCTGTCCCGCACGATGGTCCTCGACGAGATGGACCAGATCCGGGCCGACGTCGACCGGCTCGCCCGCCGCGTCACCGACGCCCGCGAGGGCGGCCTCGGCGACGGCTGGTGGGGCCACGGCGAGAACGGCCGCGTCACCGAAGGCGCCCCGGTCACGCACACCGGCCCGCAGCGCAGCGTCGTCGACGGCTTCCTGCGCTCCGCACCGGTCGACCCGTCGCTCACCCGCCGCGAGGTCGAGGTCCTGCGGCTGATGGCCACCGGCGACACCAACGCCCGCATCGCCGGCCGCCTGGTGATCTCCGAGGGCACGGTGAAGTCGCACGTCAAGCACATCCTGCGCAAGCTCGGCGCGGCCAACCGGGCCGAGGCCGTCTCGCACTGGCTGCGTGCCGAGCACGACCGATCCGGGCGGGGCGCCGCCGGTCGGGCCGGGTACCGGTGACCGCCGGCGCCCGGGTGTCGCGGGGCGCGCTGCCCACCCCCCTGCGGGAGTACCTGCACCGGCTCGACGTCGCCGCCCGGCACCTGTCGTTCACCGCCCGCCAGGACCTGCGCTCGCACGTCTGGAGCGAGGTGGCACGCACTGCCGGTCCCGCGCCGACAGAGGACCGGCTCGTCCGTGCCCTCGACCGCCTCGGCCCGCCCGAGGCCCTCGTTCCCACCCGCGTGGGGGGTACCTCCCCGGTACTCCGCGACCCCGTGGTCGTGCACCTGCTCGGCTGTTCCCTGCTGACCGCGGGGGTGACCGGGCTGATCGGGCTGGTCCGGGTCTGGCGTGCGCCGACCTGGCCGGTCCGCGACGCGCTGACCGCCACCGTCCTGGTGGTGGCCGGCGCCGTCGCGCTTCCGCTGCTGACCGGCGTCCACCCGGTGGCCGGAGCACTGCTCGGCGGCCTCGGGGCGGGAGCCCTGTCGGCCGCGCTCGTCCTCGGTGCGGTGCTGCTGATCCAGCGTCGGACCCAGCGCAGGGCACTCCGTACGGAGCACACCGCAGAGCCGGTCGCCACTACCACTGATACCCCCCAGGGGGAGGGTGATCCGCCCCCCACGGGAGGTGTGACCCCCTCTCCTGCGGAGCGACACTTCCGATCGGTGGACCCGGACTGTTTCCGGCCCGCACTCGAAGGAGAGTTATGACCACGCCTGGGACCCTCACCCAGACGCCCGACGAGACCGTCGAGGTACCGCGCAGGACGGCGGGTTCCGGCGGGTCGGGTGTGCTCAGGAAGGTCGCCGACCCGTTCGTGATGGCCGGCGAGATGTGGCAGCTGATGGTCAAGGTGTTCGTCCTTGCCGTCCGCAAGCCCGTCGGTTTCTGGGCCGACACCCGAGACCAGTGCTTCGACATCCTCAAGCTCACCTGGCTCCCGATGTCCCTCGCGGCGTTCGGGTTCGGGTTCGGTGCCCCCGGCCTGACCGGTGGGGCGATCTTCTACACCTTCGGCATCCCGTACCGGCTCGGCGCGTTCTTCGAGTTCGCGTCCGTCCGCGAGTTCGCCCCGTTCATCAACGGGATGGTCGTCGCGGGTGTCGTCGGTACGGCCATCACCGCCGACCTCGGCGCACGCCGTATCCGCGACGAGATCGACGCCATGGAGGTCCTCGGCGTCGACCCGATCAGGACGCTGGTGCTGCCGCGGGTGCTGGCCTGCACGATCATGACCGCCGTCCTGGACATCCTGGCGCTGGTCGTCGGCCTGGTCAGCGGCTACGTCGCGGCCGGCCCGATCTTCGACGCGAGCTACGCCGGCTACTACGGCTCCCTGTTCGACCTGCTCAACACGGTCGACCTCTGGGGCAGCGTCGCGAAGTGCGCCCTCTACGGCCTGATCATCGGTGTCGTCTGCTGCTACATCGGTCTCAACGCCAAGGGCGGACCGATCGGCGTGGGCAAGGCGGTCAACCAGGCGGTCGTCATCTCGTTCGCCGGCGTCTGGGTCATCAACTTCGTGTTCACGCTGACCATGCTCGGCCTGAACCCGCAGATGAGCGTCTACAAGTAGGGAGGAGGGGACATGACACAGCTCGACGACCGTGGCTCCGGCCGCGGACCCGAGGAGCCCGAGCTCCGGGCACCTGAGAAGCAGGGCGTGGACGTCAGCTTCTCCTCCATCACGGGAAAGCTGAAGACCGGCCTGAACGAGGCCGGTGACATCGGCCGGTTCACCGCCGACGTCGTCCGGGACTTCCCGGACATGTTCCGCCGCTACGTGCCCGAGGTGTTCCGCCAGGCGGGCATCCTGATCTTCAGCTCCGCGCTGATCATCTGGTTCATGATGTTCATCATGGGCGGGCAGTGCGGCCTGGAGGCCAGCTACACGCTCAAGCAGATCGGCGCCCCGCTGTACTCCGCGGTGTTCGACGCCTACTGCGGACTGCGCGAGCTGTCGCCGTACATGTGGGGCTGGATCCTCGCGGCCAAGGTCGGCTGCGGCTACGTCGCCGAGATCGGTTCCATGCGGATCTCCGACGAGATCGACGCCATGGAGGTCATGGGCATCAAGTCCAAGTCCTTCCTGGTCGGGACCCGGATCGCGGCCACCGTGATCGCCGTGCCGTTCATGTACTTCGTCGGTCTGGCCATCCTCTACCTGGCCATGTACCTGGTCACGGTGGTGAACCTGGGCGGCGTCTCACCCGGCGGGTTCCTGTACCTGTTCTGGCTCTACCAGAGCCCCTACGACATGATCGCCGCCCTTACCAAGGTCATGGTCGAGTCCATCGTCATCGTCGGTGTGGGCCTCTACTACGGCTACAACGCCACCGGTGGCCCGGTCGGCGTGGGCCGCGCCACGGCCAAGTCGATGATCATCAACCTGGTACTGATCTCCGCGATCGGCGCGATCGGCACCCTGGCCTTCTGGGGGCTCGACACGAACTCCCCGATCGCCAACTGAGTCCCTCCGGGGCCCGCGCCGCCACATCCCCTGCGGCCGGGCCCCGGAGTCCCGCACCCCGACGACATCCCCGCCCCCGACGAAGACCCCCGTCACGGCCCGGCCCTCCCCAGCCGGCCACGGACCCGGACGTCGCTCCCCGCCGCCCGGTCCATCGCACCGCGCCCGCTCCCCGGATCGCAGTGCTCGTTCCCCGCACCACCGCAGGACGCGGACGCCGCGTCCACGGTCCCCGGAAGCCTCCGGGGACCGCTCCCGCAGCACGTGATCCGCGTGCCGGCTCTCCCGCGCCGGCACGCGCCAGGTCGTCCAGGAGGATCAGTGACCTCGCCGAACCAGCCGCGGTACACGCCATCGGGCTCCGAGTACCCCACCCAGCAGATTCCACCCGTCCACGACGGGGGGACCCAGGCCACGGCCACCCGTGGCCCCGGCTGGTCGACCGAGACCCGGGAGTTCCGCTACGGGACCGACCCGATCCTGCAGGTCGAGGGGCTCGCCAAGTCGTTCGGCAGCACCCAGATCCTCAAGAACATCAACTTCAACTTCCAGCACGACGCCATCACCACCGTGCTCGGCCCGTCCGGTACCGGCAAGTCGGTGCTGATCAAGCACCTGGTCGGCCTGCTCGCCCCGGACCGCGGCGCGGTCTACGTGGGCGGGGTCGACATCTGGTCGATGAGCGAGAACGAGCGCTACGACATGCGGACCCGGTTCGGGGTCTGCTGGCAGGACGGTGCGCTGTTCGGCTCGATGAACCTCTACGACAACGTCGCCTTCCCGCTCCGCAAGCACACGCGGATGTCGGAGAAGGAGGTCGAGAAGACGGTCATGACCGCGCTCGACGAGGTCGGTCTGGCCAAGGCGGCGCACAAGGCGCCGAACGAGGTGTCCGGTGGCATGAAGAAGCGCGCCGGCTTCGCCCGCGCGCTGGTGATGAACCCCGACATCGTGCTGTTCGACGAGCCGGACTCCGGTCTCGACCCGGTCCGTACCTCGCTGCTCTGCGACATCATCATGGACGTCCACAACCAGCACGGTGGGACGTACCTGCTGGTCACGCACGACATCAAGACCGCCCGCAAGGTCAGCGACTACGTCGGACTGATCTGGAAGGGCGAGGTCGTCCACTACGGACCGGCGCACGAGGCGTTCGAGCACCAGGACCCGTTCGTCAAGCAGTTCCTCGCGGGGCAGTCCGCCGGACCCCTCGGGATGGACTGAGATGAGCGGACTCCTGGGCAAGCTCGCCGCCGGGATGGTGGCGCTGCTCGTGGTGGGGGGTGTGTTCGTCGCCGTCGGCGGCACGCAGCCCTACACGGTCAGCGCCGTCCTGCCCGCGGGCAACCCGAACCTCATCCCCGATGCGCCGATCTACATCGACGGCTTCCAGGCCGGGAAGATCCTGTCGGTCCGGCCCGAGGAGGGCCACGCCGTCGTCGAGTTCTCCGTCGAGGACGGGCTGGCCCCGCTGCACGCGGGCGCGTTCGTCCACGTGCAGTGGAAGGCCGTCGTCGGTGAGCGGCTGCTGTTCGTGCAGGACGGTCCCAAGGACTACGCCGAGATCCCCAGCGGCGGCATGGTGCAGGGCGACTTCCCGAAGCCGACCGAGGTCGCCGACGTGCTCGCCGCCCTCGACGAGCCCACCCGGGCGCGCCTGACCGGCCTGGTCGGGACCCTGCAGAACACCGTCACCGGGCACGAGCAGGACCTCAACGCCACCGTGAACACCGCCGGACCCGCGCTCGCCGCGGTCGGCAACGTGCTGCGCGGCATCGGCACCGACGGTCCCGCGATCTCCAAGCTGGTCACGGACCTGAACGGCACCGTCGACACCCTGGCCCAGCGCCAGCAGGACCTCGGTGCCGTCGTCGACGAGCTGGGCACCAGTGCCCGCGCGACGGCCGCCCAGCGCGAGCAGCTGCGCGCCGCGCTGGCCAAGCTGCCCCCGACGCTGCGCACCGCGCAGGGCACCCTGAACAAGGTCCCCGGCGTCACCGACGAGGCACTGCCGCTGCTGGAGGACCTGCGCCCGGCGACGGAGAAGCTGCCCGGCGTGTCCGAGCAGCTCGCCCCGCTGCTGCAGGACCTGCGGCCGCTGGTCGCCGACCTCAAGCCCACCCTCGAGGCGGCGTCGGCGCTGCTCGACCGCACCCCCGGCCTGCTCGACTCCTCGAACCGCGCGCTGCCGGGCCTCGCCGAGACCGCGGGCGGCTACGCGCCGGTGCTCGAGGCGCTGCGCCCCTACACCCCCGAGGTCGTCGGGTTCCTCTCCACGTGGGGCTCCGCCGCCCAGAACTTCGACTCGAACGGCCGTTACATGCGGATCTTCGCGCAGGCCGGCCCCGCCACGCCGGTCATCTACCCCCCGGGCGTCACGCCGCCGGGGATCGTCCCCAACCCGAACCCGGCCCCCGGCTCGGCCGACGAGACCTCCGGCAACGGCGAGCAGAACCCGGGCGCGCCGCTCCTGCCGCAGCTCGGTGACGCCAGGGGGGAGGGTCCGCGATGAGCTCGACCCTGGGCTTCTCCCGCTGGCGGATCCTCGCCGTCGGCCTCGTCGCGCTCCTCGCGGGCACCGGTGCCGCGGCCGGCATCTCGAACGCCGAGTCCGGCCGGATCGTGATCGCGGAGTTCACCGACGTCAGCCCGATCCTCGCCGGTCAGCAGGTCAAGATCAACGGCGTCACGGTCGGCGAGGTGGGCCAGCTGCAGTTCGACCCGCAGCGCAAGGTCGCCGAGGTCCCGCTCCGCGTCGACGCGCGTGCCCTGCCGATCCACACCGACGCGAAGGTGACCGTCGCCCCGGTCTCGCTGCTCGGAGAGCGCTTCCTCAACCTGAACACCGGCACCCCGGGCTCGCCCGAGCTGCCGATGAACACGCCGATCGGTGTCGAGCGGACCGGCCAGGAGGCCGATCTGCAGAACATCCTCGACACCCTGGACGACCCGACGGCCGGCGCGCTGGCCGCGCTGGTCACCACGCTCGGCCAGGGCACGCAGAACAACGGTGAGAACATCCAGAAGACCCTCGCCGCGCTCGCCCCGGCGATGAAGGACACCAACCAGCTCGTCGGTGTCCTGTCCGACCAGAACGAGCTGCTCGGCCGGGTCATCGACCAGGTCGAGCCGGTCACCGGCGCACTCGCCGTCGACCAGGGCAGGCGGCTCGACGGCCTGATCGCCTCGACCACGTCGCTGCTCGACACCACCTCCGCCCGCGACGCGCAGCTGCGCGGCACCCTGCAGGAGCTCCCCAGCACCCTGGCCGCGGCCCGAGCCACCCTCGGCGAGCTCGCCGGCACGGCGCAGTCCACCGCGGTCACCCTGGGCAACCTGCGGCCGACCACCGACAACCTGGTGGACATCAGCCGCGAGCTGCAGCGCTTCGCCGACTCGGCGGACCCCGCGCTGGCCTCGGCCGACCCGGTCCTGGACCGGGCGAGCGAGCTGCTCGACCAGGCGCAGCCGGTCGCCGCGGAGCTCCGGGCCGCGGGCCCGGACCTGCAGCGCACCGTCACCGGCGCCGAGCCGATCGTGCGCGACCTCAACGGCAACCTCGGCAACGTCCTCGGCTTCATCCGGAACTGGGCGCTGACCACCAACGAGAAGGACGGGCTGTCCCACTACTTCCGGGCCAGCTACGTGCTCAACGGCGACCCGGTCACCGGCTTCGCGCCGGGCGGGCTGCCGGACACGGCGCCCGCGCCCGCCCCGGACGCCACCCCGAACCAGCAGGTGAACGAGCCCGCCCCGTCCCAGCCGGGACCGGGGACCGCGGCCCAGCCGGGTCAGGACTCCAACACCCTGCTGCAGAGCCAGCCCACCCCCGAGAGCAGCGCCACCGGGCTCAGCCCCGAGCAGGAGCAGGGCGCGCTCGGAACACTGCTGGGAGGCCAGTGATGGCGAGTGCCAAGCCCAAGCGCGGCGCGCGCTTCCGGTCCGGCCTGATCGGTCTGCTGATGTTCGTCGCGGCCGGGTTCTTCCTCTACGTCGCGCTGAACGCCCAGAAGGGGCTGCCCTTCGCCCAGCACGAGTTCCGCACCGCCGCGGTGTCAGACACCGGTGACCTCGCCGTCGGCAACGACGTCCGGGTCGGCCAGGTCCGGGTCGGGCGCGTCGACGACATCACGATCGCCGACGGCGTCCCGCAGGTCCGGATGCAGCTCGACGACGCCGCGACCGAGGTCTTCAGGGACGGCTCGGCCGCGGTGACCGGCCGGTCCGGTCTCGGCCAGCAGTACCTGGACCTCGACATCGGGCACGAGCAGGCGGGCGTCCTCGGCGAGGACGACGTCCTGCCGGTCCAGCGTTCCCGTGGCGCGGTGCAGCTGCTGGACCTGGCCGAGGTCTTCGACCCGGCCACCCAGGACGCCACTCGCGGCGCACTCCAGCAGCTCGGCAACGGCGCCGCCGGACACGGCCAGGACGTGGCGGACGTGGCGAAGGCCGGTCCGCAGATCCTGCCCTCGCTCGGCACGACCGCCCGGTCGCTGTCGGTCGACGGCGGCCGCGACCTGACCGCCATGCTCCAGTCCCTGGAGAGCCTGTCCTCGCGCTTCGCCGGCCGGGAGCAGGAGATCTCCTCGCTGGTCGGCCGGCTCGACACCACGTTCGCGGCGATCAACGCGGACAAGGGCACGGCGCTCGGGGACACCCTCGACATCGCCCCCGAAGCGCTGCCGGCCGCCCGCACGGCCCTGGAGGACCTGCAGGAGCCGCTCGCGTCGACGAACTCGGCGATGACGCAGCTGCAGACCGGTGCCCGCTCGCTCGGCGAGGCCACCCCGGACCTGCGGGGCGTGCTGGTCGAGGCCCCGCAGCCGCTGGACAAGCTGCCCGGTGTCTCCGACTCGGCCGAGCCCGCGCTCGGCTCGCTGACCCCCGCCGTCGCCGACGCCCGCCCCGTCGCGCCGAAGGTGACCCAGGGAGTCGGCTTCGCGAACACCCCGCTGCAGGTACTGGCGCCCTACTCCCCGGAGATCGCGCAGTGGTTCACCCACGCCAGCTTCGCGCTGTCCGACGGTGACGCCGCCGGGCACCACCTCCGGTTCACGCTGATGGTCCGGCCGGAGTCCTTCGCCGGTGCGGCGGGTCTGCCCGACCCGACGCGGGCGGGCGACCCCTACCCGGCCCCCGGCCAGGCACCGAACGACGCCTCGCTCGGCCTGCTGCCCGCCCCGGGCCCGTCCAACCGGACGCCCCAGGAGCAGCCCGGCCAGGGCGACAGCGCCGCCGGCGGCGGCCTTCTCGGAGGTAACTGATGAGCGCCCCCGCACAGGGCACCACCGCCACGCCGCGGCTGCGGCGCCGCCTCCCGCTGTGGGTGGCCGCGCTCGCCGTCATCGGCCTGATGCTGCTGTCGCTGGTCCTCGGGCTGTTCAAGCCGCAGGTCACGACGCTGCTGATGAAGCTGACCGGGTCGCAGACCCGCACCATCCACTTCGCCGCGAACCAGTTCCTGTTCGAGGACGCGTCGAAGGCGAAGGTCGCCGGTGTCGACTCCGGCGTCGTCAGCTCGGTCGACCCGGCCCCCGACGGCGGCGCGATCGTGACCGTCGTGGTCGACCCGGAGGTCGTGGACACCGTCGGCGACCAGCCGTCGGCGCGCCTGCGGCCCACGACCCTGCTGTCCGGCCTGTTCTACATCGACATCGTCCCCGGCGGTGACCGCACCGCGGAGTGGACCCGGCAGATCCCGGTGGACCGCACCCGGCTGCCCACCGAGGTCGACGACGTCGCCGAGCGGCTGCAGCCCGACGCCCTGGAGGGCGCCAAGACCGCGATCACCCAGTTCGACGAGACCCTCGGCAACGCCGGCGGCAACGAGGCGCTGCACGAGCTCCTCGCCGCGGCGCCGGGGACCCTCGGCCCGGGCGCCGGGGTCATCGAGTCCCTGCGCGGCACCCAGCCGGAGAAGGACCTGACCGACGTCGTGCGGGGCCTGCAGCGGACCACCGGCACGCTCAACCGCGAGCCCGGCCAGCTGGACGGCATCGTCGCGAACCTGCAGGACACCACGCAGGTCATGGCCGAGACCTCCGGGCCGGTCGCGGACGCGATCAACAAGCTGCCCGGCGTCCTCGACACCACCGACGCCGGCCTCGAGCGGCTCGACGTGTCGCTGGACAAGCTGCGCGACACCGCGGGCCCGGCCCGGCCAACGGTCCAGGAGCTCGACGCGTTCCTGGGCCGCGCCGAGCCCGTGCTCGCCGACGCCCGCCCGCTGGTGTCCGACCTGCGCGCCGCGCTGGTCGACACCCGGCCGCTGGTCGAGGGCCTGATCCCGGCCAGCGAGGGCGCCACGCGGGTCTTCGACGACCTGCCCGCTCCGCTCGAGCGACTCAACGGTCCGGTCCTGGACTCGCTGAACACCCCGTTCGTCGGGGAGGGCCCCTTCTCCGCGGTCGACAGCCGCGGTGTTCCGCTCAAGGACGAGGTCGGCCACATGTTCTCGAACCTGAACAAGACCGGCGCCTACGTCGACCCCAACGGGCACGCGGTGTCCTTCCACCCCGGTCCCGGGCTCGGCACCGTGCCCGGTCTGGGCTCGGTGAGCCTGGAGAACATGTTCCAGCAGATCTTCCACGGGACGGGTGGTCGATGATGACGGCAACTCCCACACCTGCACCGGAGGCCCCGCGGGGCCTCGGCGCCCGGGTGCGCTCCGGTCTGGACCGCGTCCGGAACGAGCCGGGGCTGGGCCGCAACGTCATCGCCCTCGGCGTGGTGATGGTGCTCGGGCTCGTCTGCGGGGGCTACATCCTGTCCCAGCAGCGGTTCGTCGCTCCGTGGGCGAACGAGAAGATGGTCTATGCGACCTTCTCCGAGACCCCGGCGCTCGCCCCGGGCCGCGGCCAGGAGGTCCGGATGTCCGGCGTCCCGGTCGGCGACATCCGCTCCTCGGAGCTGACGCCGGAGGGCACCGCCCGGGTGCTGCTGGCGATCGACCGCAACGACTACGACGGCCCCGTCTACGACAACGCCACCGTGGTCCTGCGGCCGAAGAGCCCGCTCAACGAGATGTACATCGAGATGGACCCCGGCACCCCGGCCGGCACGGTCCTCGACGACTACGGCGTACTGCCCGTCGCCAACGCCAAGCCGCCGGTGCAGATCGACGCGGCACTGGCCCACCTGGACCAGAACGCGCTGGCCGCGGTGCAGTCGCTGCTGGAGGCCTCGGACGTCGCGCTGGCGACGGCGCCGCAGGACCTCCCGCAGGGCGTGCGCGCCACCACCGAGGTGGTCGACCGGCTCAAGCCGGTCGTCGACCAGCTCGACCGGCGGCGCGACAACCTCGCCCGCCTGGTCACCTCGATCGGCCGGCTGTCCACCGCCGTCGGCGGCGACGAGAAGCGCCTCACCACCCTGGCGAACTCGCTGTCGACCACGCTGAAGACGGTGTCCGCGCAGAGCCAGGCCCTGCGCGACTCGCTGAACCAGCTGCCCGGCGTCGTCGACAACCTGGGTGCGGCCACCGGCAACGTCCAGCAGCTGTCCGACCAGCTCGACCCGACCCTGGACAACGTCCGGGCCGCCTCGGAGCAGCTGCCGGACGCCCTGGACCGGCTGACCGACACCGTCGACACGCTCGACACCACCGTCGACAAGGCCCGCCCGGTCGCGCAGAAGCTGAAGCCGGTCGCAGCGGACCTGCGCCCGTTCGTGAACGACCTGAACGGGACGCTGCCCGCGCTGAAGGAGATCTCCGGCCGGCTCGACCCGGTCACCGCGGGTCTCCAGCAGTACCTGCCGGACCTGAACGCCTTCGTCTACCAGACGTCGTCGGTCACCAGCCTGCGCGACGCCAACGGCGGCATCCTGCGCGGTCTGCTCCAGTTCGGCCCGACCACCATCCCGGCGCCCGGCGCCGACGAGCTCACCCAGACGCCCCGGTAAGGAGGTGACCCCCGGATGAAGATCCCCCACTCCGCGCTCCCCGCGATCAGGACGACGATCCTGCTCGCCTTCACCGCGGCGTCGGCGTTCGTGTTCCTGTTCTTCTGGACCTCGGTCGGCGGCTACGTGCCCGGATACACCCAGAAGCAGTACACGACCGCGTTCCACGTCGACAAGGTCAACAACCTGGTCCCGCAGTCCGACGTCACCCTCAACGGGGTGAAGGTCGGCAAGGTCCTGACCATCGAGGCGACCCCGGACGGGCGCGCCGACGTGCTCGTCAACATGACCGACGCCGACGCCATCCCGCTGCACGAGGGCGTCACCGGCCGGATCAACTCGAAGACCCTGGTCGAGGAGACCTACGTGTCCCTCGTCGACGGCCGCGGAGCCGAGCTGCCCGACGGCAGCCGGCTCCCGGACGGCGCCGTCCAGTCGGCGGTGCTGCTCGACGACCTGATCCGGACCCTGCCCGAGGACCGCCGCGTCGCGCTGGCCTCCACCCTGCAGTCGCTGGGTGCGGCCACGAAGGACTCCCAGGCCGGCGTCGACGGTGCCCTGGCCGGCCTCGGCCGGCTGGGCCGCGAGGGCGGCACCGCCCTCGACGCGCTGGCCGCGCAGTCGAAGGACCTGGAGCAGCTCTCGCAGAACACCGCCGCGGTGCTCGCCGCGCTGGACATCCAGCGCGGCCGCATCGCCGACCTGGTGACCGACGCCAACCTGGTCACCGAGGTCACCGCGAACAGCCGCACCGACCTGGAGAACACCATCCGGGAGCTGCCGCCGACCCTGAAGGCGGCCGACGACGCCAGCGACGACCTGTCCCGGCTCGCCGGCGGGCTCGGCCCGGTCGCGGCGAACCTGGACCGGGCGGCGCCCGCGCTCAACGCCGCGCTCAACGAGCTCCCGGCCACCACCCGCGACCTGCGGGGGCTGCTGCCCTCGCTCGACGCGACCCTGGGCAAGGCCCCGGTCACCCTGGACAAGGTCCCGCAGTTCTCCGACGACCTGCGCGCCCTGCTGCCCGAGGCCGACCGCGCCCTGCTCCAGCTCAACCCGATGCTGGAGTACCTCAAGCCCTACGGCGGCGACATCTACCAGTTCTTCACCAACTTCGGTGAGACGGTGTCGCGCGGCGACGCCAACGGCACGCTCCTGCGCGTGATGCTGGTCTTCCACGCGCAGTCGTTCGCGGGGAACCCCGTCCCGCTGAACGAGATCCCGCCGCTGGACGACAACAACCCGTACCCGCGGCCGGGCACCCAGAACAGCCCGGAGGACGACGCGCCCCCGCCGCAGGTGGCCGACCCCGGACCGGCGAACGACTCGCCGCCCCCCGGACCGGCCCCGACCGTCGGGCCGCAGCCCGAGGGCGACGCCGCCCGCGGCGACGCGCCGGCGCCGGAACCGTCCGGCGGTGGACTCCTGGGGCTCGGCGGATGACCCGCCCGTCCCGCACGACCCTCGAAGGGCGTAGGGCCGCACTCGCGGCGCTGCGCCCTTCGGGGCGTTCCGCGCTGGGTCTGATCATGGTCCTCGCCCTGGTGGCGCTGACCGTGGCGGGCGTGTCCCGGGTGAAGGTCGAGACCGGCGTCGAGTCGTTCCTGCCGTCGTCGGACCCGTCGGTGCAGCGCTACACCGAGCTCGCCCGGTCCTTCGGCGGCGACCCGATCGTCGTGCTGCTGCGGGCCCCACAGGCCCCCGGCCTGCTCGACCGGGACGTGCTGCCGCAGGTGCTCGGTGTCGAGGGCAAGCTGTCGCAACTGCCGGACGTCGCGTCGGTCTACGGCCCGGCGACGACGCTGAACCAGCTGGCGTCGCAGTCGCAGAAGCTGCTCGCCGAGCTCACCGGCCGCCGCGACGGCCTGCAGCGCGCCGCGGCGATCACCGCCGAGCAGCGCGGCGAGGACCCGGTCGCCGCCGGGAACGCGGCCGTCGCCGCCTTCGACGCCCGCTACGGTCCGCTGATCGTGCAGGGCCTGCCCGTCGGGCTGCCCACCCTGCGCAACCAGCGCTTCATCGACCACTCGATCATGGGATCGGGCGGTGAGCCGCGGCCGCAGTGGCGCTACGTCGTCCCCGACGACCGGTCCCTGGCAATCCTGGTCCGCCCCCGTGAGGGACTCGACCAGGCCGGGACCGAGCAGCTCGTCGCCGCGGTGAACGACACCGTCGCGCAGGCCCAGCTGCCCGCCGAGGCGACCGTCTCCGGCGTCCCTGCGATCACCGCCTCGCTCGGTGTCGCGGTCGACCGGGAGGCCCCGGTCCTCGGCGCGGTCGCGGTCGTCGCGATCGGGCTGTGCCTGTTCCTGGTGCCCTGGACCCGGCGGCGACGGCGGCTGATCCCGCTGGCCGTCACCCTCGCCGCCACCGCGGCGACGCTGGCCGTGCTCGGCTGGGCCGGGCGACCGGTCTCGCTGGGCGTGGTCGCGTTCCTGCCGGTCCTGGTGGGCCTCGGCAGCTACTACCCGACCTACTTCGCCCGCGGGGCACGGCCGCGGACGGTCGTCGTCGTCGCGGCGGGGACGGCGGCCGGGTTCGGCGCGCTGCTCCTCTCGCCGCTGCCGTTCGTACGCGACCTCGGGTCGACCCTGGCCCTGGGGGTCGCGTTCGCGGTGGCGCTCGGCTGGTTCGTCTACCGGCCCGGTGGGTGGGCCGGCCCGGACCGGCCCGCGTCCGACGCGCAGGTCGACCCCGCGACCGATCCCGCACCCGATGCCGCCGCCGACCCGGCCGACACGGAGCCGCCCGCCCCCGAC